>JAVBNP010000081.1:0-3272 GCA_031551455.1 Bacteroidales bacterium
TTATTTTCCGACTTAAAATCGATGGGAAATACCACATTGGATATTTTCAGACTATGCGCCGGCTTGGATTGAACAACGATAAACGGAGCGTTCGAACCGGTAACCACTTTCAATGCTTTGCTTCCGAATATTTTTTGGGTGCCTTTCATCCCGTGCGTTCCCATCACCACCAATTGCGTGTTCGACTGTGTTGCGTAATCGGAGATTGCCGAGAACAAATTACCTTCTTTTACGACGACTTTGCATATAATTCCATCGTGTTTTAGGGTATCATTGCAGACTTCCGCCATTTTGCGACGCGCTTTTTCCACTATTTCGGGGGCGGCACCAGGTTCGACAATGTGAAGCAGTTTAATTTCATATCGCATCATGTATGCGATTTTAACGGCATGAGCCAAGGCGTACTCCGACACATGAGTAAAATCCCATGTGACAACGATGACATTATTATCTTGGTCTTCTTGCATTTTGAATTCGAGTTTTATAGATTAGTTTGGACAAAATTAACGATAATTATCGAATAATCGAAGAAAAATGCGATTTATCGAACCTCGCATCGAAATAAAAAGTATCGACGTAACGCCGCTTTACCCGATTAACGGGCTTCCGATCGTACGATTTTTATGTCTCCTCCGGCTTCGCGTTCAAAAATTTGCAAATCGAAATATTTGACCGAAGCGATCAGATGATCAAAAATATCGGCCATGACATCTTCATATTCCACCCAATCAGTGGTTTTCGTGAAAACATATAACTCAAACGGTAATCCCGAATCGGTCGGAGGCAATTGGCGAACCATCAGTGTCATATCTTTGTGAACGCCGGGATGGTTCTTAAGATACCATTCGGCATAATGTCTGAAAAGCCCGGCATTGGTCAGATTACGCCCGTTCACGGGAATGCTTCGATCGGCGCCGATACGTTCGTTGTGTGCCTTAATTTCGGCCTGTCTTTCATCAATGTATCGGCTGATGCCTTGTATTTTTTTAAACTTATTCAATTCGTCGTCGGCAATATAGCGAATACTCGATTGTTTGATGATAATCGATCGCTTAATACGTCGTCCGCCCGCCGATTGCATCCCGCGCCAATTCTGAAACGAATCGGAAATCAACGCATAAGTGGGCATGGTGGTAATGGTTTTGTCGAAATTACGGACTTTTACGGTGGTCAAATTAATTTCGATCACGTCGCCGTCGGCTCCGTATTTGGGAAACGTTATCCAATCGCCGATACGTACCATGTCGTTGGTGGTCACCTGTATGCTGGCTACAAATCCCATAATGGAATCCTTGAACATTAACAACAATACGGCCGATAAAGCTCCCATGGCGGCAAAAAAAGCCGTGGGCGACTTACCGGTAACGATGGAAAAAATAACCACGAGACCAAATAAAATGAGCACCATTCGGATAACCTGCAGATAACTCTCCATCGGTTTGTTCCGGAAAGACGACTTTGTTCGCAAAACATCCGCTCCGGCTTTGATTATATCCATAATAATGTTGATGATGACAAATACCAAATAGATATCCGCCAAATTGATCATCGGTTTGATCCATCCGGGATAATCGACAAATATCACCGGTATGGTATTTTTAATAATGCCGTACGGCACGGCTAATGCCAAATGGTGCGGAAAACGTTCTTGTACCAAATGGTGAATGAACGACACCTTGGATATTTCGGCTATTTTAATCAACAATACCCGCAACAGCCTGCGAGTGACATATTGAGCAATGTAAACAACCAAAACGGTAAGAATCAATAAGAATACCAAGTTGACAAATGCGGCCCAATTTTCGGATACGCCCCATCCGGTCAGCAATCGATATGTCCAACGACCCAATTGCAAAGCGGAGTTTTCCATATTATTCATTTTCTTATTGTTTTATTTTAACAACCTCATCGTTTTTCGACCAACGTCTTCATTATATTGCAAAGATAGATAATGCAATAAAATTATTCCCGATTATTTGTCAATCGAATAACTCCATCACATCTTCGGCGGTCATGTTGCGGAACGGATTATCCGATTGCGCGAAAATATCGGCCAATGCCGACTTCTTTTCCTGCAATTGCAGGATTTTTTCTTCGATGGTATCCAACGTAATCATCCGATAGGCAAACACGTTATTTTTTTGTCCGATGCGATGTGTTCGACCAACAGCTTGCCGTTCCGCGGCCGGATTCCACCACGGATCGAGCAGAAAGACATAATCGGCCGCTGTCAGGTTAAGTCCCGTACCGCCCGCTTTGAGTGAAATAAGAAAAAACGGAACATCTGGATCAGTGTTGAATCGGTTAATCATTTCCTCCCTGTCGCGCGTTTTTCCGGTCAGCATCGCGTATGGCACTTCTTCTTTTCGAAGATATTCGGCAACGATATCCAAGTGCTTGGTAAACGAGGAAAATAAAAGCGCTTTGTGTCCTTCGCCGCGCAAATTATCCAAACTTTCGATAATTTGGTCGAATTTTCCCGAATCGGCTGCATATTCGGGATCGATCATCAAGGGGTGAATTGCCAATTGACGCAACCGACTCAACGCACGAAAAATCAAAATACCGGATCGGGCAACACCTTGCTCGTCGATATTTTCGATAATTTCGTTGCGTGCCTTCGATTTTTCCTCCTCGTAAATCGCGCGTTGCATTTCGGTCATTTCGCAATAACGCACCTGTTCCGTCAATTCGGGCAATTCGGGAGCTACTTCTTCTTTGGTGCGACGCAACAGGAACGGTTGTATCAGCCGTTGCAATTTGATGCGACTTGTTTCGTCGTTGTGTTTCTCGATCGGATCGGCAAAATGTTTTTCAAAGAAAGGTCGATCGCCCAGCAAACCGCGATTCAAAAAGTTCATTTGCGCCCAAAGATCGGTTAACGAATTTTCGACGGGCGTACCGGAAAGCGACAGATAATGATCAGCATTTATTTGCAAAGCGGCCCGATAGGTAACCGATTCGGGGTTGCGAATATTTTGCGCTTCGTCCAACACGGCATACCGAAAATTGTATTCGCGAAGAATTGCCAAATCGTTGCGCAATATGCCGTAAGTGGTCAATACGAGGTGATATTTATCGAAATTCGTTCGGTTTTGTCTGTCGGGTCCCACGTATTTCAATACCTTGAGATTCGGCGTAAAGCGAGACGATTCGTTGGCCCAATTATGAATTAACGAAGCCGGCATAACAATCAACGATGCTTTCCGTAAACCGGTCGTTTCGGTTGTCGATTGTTGTCGATTCAACTTCGGCACTGATACATCAAATAA
>JAVBNP010000245.1:0-25406 GCA_031551455.1 Bacteroidales bacterium
GATGAATGGGAAACCAAAGCATTGCAATCATTTAAGAAGACGGGCGACGAATACTTTGAAAAGGTAACATCGGGCGATTCCGTTATTTACCGATATATGGCTCCTTTAATTACCGGTCAGTCCTGTTTGGCCTGCCATGCATCGCAAGGATACAAATTGGGCGATATTCGGGGCGGAATCAGCGTTAATACGCCTTACCATATGGACGCTTGCATGAAAGCGAATCTCAAAAAAATCGTTATTGCATACGTTCTTATCTTTTTGATCGGACTTTTTGCGATTTTGTATTTCAATTCGGCGCTATCTCGACATCGTACCGAAATGGAAGCAAAAAATAAAAAAATCGAAGAAGTCGGCAGGGCCAAGGATAAATTTTTCAGCATTGTTGCACATGATTTAAAAACCCCGGCAGCCAACATCAAACATCTATCGGAAAGGCTGAAAACCGATTTTGACGAGTTATCCGAGGAAGAACGGAAAAGCTATATTGACATGTTGTTTGAATCTGCCAAAACGCACAATAATCTGTTAAACGAATTGCTGGATTTGTCTCGATTACGGACGGGAAGCATTTCGTATACTCCCGAAAGGTTAAATATCCGTGTTTTGGCTGATACGGTATTGGAGCAAACCAAACTCCAAGCCCTGCAAAAACACATTACGCAAATAAATGAAGTCGATGATTGTTTTGCAAAGGGCGACAACAATATGGTTACCGCCGTATTACGTAATTTGGTGGTCAACGCGATTAAATTCACGCATCCGGAAGGACGGGTTACTATTCGCGCACGGTACGATCGCAACAATGTAATTGTATCGGTAACCGACACGGGCATCGGAATTCCCGAAGAAACGACAAGAATTATTTTTGATCCCGTTCACAAAAAAAGCACTCCGGGAACGGCCAATGAATCAGGCTCCGGATTGGGGTTATTGCTATGCAAAGAATTTGTGGAGCGCAACGGCGGCAAGATTCGGCTCGAAAGCGAAGTAGGCTCGGGAACAACCTTTTTCTTTACGTTGCCCGCAGACGCATAAAATCGATTAATAAACACAGAATTTGTTTCCGGGTTATTCGACATTCCGCAATATGTTAAGGGATATTACAATACGATAAAAAAGCAGACCTGTAAGCCGGGTTCTGTCGTCGGTTTCCCGAGTTCCATCATTTATCTCGCTCCGTCGTTGCCGACGGAGTCATGCGGCCTACCCCCCGTCATCGGACGGACAGCCCTTAATTGACGGTATACATGGCCTTACAACCCATGATGTGTACGGCTTTCGACGTCACCGCCGAAACCGGTGGGCTTTTACCCCGCCTTTTCACCCTTACCGACCCGAAAGTCGGCGGTCATTTTCTGTTACACTGATATATCTCGCGATACCTTCCCGTTAGGAAGCATGGCGTCCTTTGTTGCCCGGACTTTCCTCAGCAATGCTGCGATGGATCGGTCTGCTTTATATGTTTTTATTGATTTGTCGAATCGATCGTTTCGACGTTATCCGACGAATACCAACAAACGAAATAATACTGCCCGTCAGAAATATTACCGTTATTTTTTGAAATATTTCGAAATTGTTTTATCCAACGTTTTCGGATCAATATTTCCGTAAACATCCGCGCAATATTGTTTCAAAATCTGTCGGTTCGGCGGAGTATCCGATTGATTCTTCTTCATGGCCTTCAACAACGCCGAAAATTCTTTAAACAATCGAGCTTCATCCACAAAGGAAAGTGTCACCGGTTTGATGGTCGTTTCCGATTGATCCGACAAATTGCGCAATACGATATAACATTCGGATATTTCCGATTGGTCTTCCGACAAAGATAGACTTTTTTTATCGATTGTGAAATTGTACGATATCACGTCCTTCGGAGTATTTCCTTCTTCGAAGCGCAAAATCAACGCATATTTCTTTTTTTCGCTCGGAGTTATCGGTAACGATAAAGAATCGCCGATAACGGAAAAAAGATCCGACCCGAAATAATCTTTCATGCCGGCAATCGGAATATAATCCGGCTTTTTCGAACGGGTAATCAATATCGGCTGATGGTCTATCGTACGTAATGCCGCATCCGACGACATAATGAGACGGGCGCCGGAACTTGACGACGCATTGGGCACGGAAAGATAATATTTTTGAGTTCCCCCCGAGTTAAGCAATACGGCCCGATCCCCCGAGCTGCCGAATTCCAAATCCGTTTGCAAATTAATTTGATTCCCGATGTTGAGCGTCTTTCCCGACTTTTTGTCAATAATTCGACCTTTTACGCTGATAATGTCGTATTCTCCTCTTTCTTGAGCAAAGATAAGCCCGGATTGCAATACGATTATCCATAAAACAATAAAATTCTTCATACCGTAAATTTTAGATTTCACCGACCAAAACAATTGTTTCCCGACATTTACGTTTAATGATACGAGTCAATTTTTCAAAGGTTTCATCGAGACGCAAAATTACGTGTAAATATTCGGTGTGTTTGTCAAAAAGACAAGATATTTTCGATTGTTCCGTTTATGCTTTAACGCAAAATCGCCGGTATCCGAAACGATCATTTCGAATAAAATTCATTCATATCCGGAGATTATGAATATAGAGCCGCATAAAAAACTTATCAACAAAATTCGCATCGGACAATTTTGAAGTAACATGTTTCAATCGTACATTTTATCACATCAATCCGAAAGAGTATGTTAACGCTTTCGACCGGTTTCGGGTTATTCCGGGTTATGCGATTCAAGGACAACGATTTTTTCCGGGATGATACCGAAAATATTTCCGGTATTTTTAATACCTTTGCACGCTTGTAAAAAGCCATCAATAATGAGTGAGATAAAAAAGATCAAATCGGCGCTGATTTCGGTGTATCATAAAGACCGCTTGGATGCAATCATCGCAAAACTGAATGAGTTGCAGGTTAAAATATATTCCACCGGCGGCACCAAAAGTTTTATCGAAGAACTCGGGGTGCCGGTTACGTCGGTTGAATCGCTTACCGATTATCCGTCGATTTTCGGAGGCAGAGTGAAAACGTTACATCCGAAAGTATTCGGCGGTATCCTTTATCGTCGCGACGAAGCGGTTGACCGTGATGAAGCGGTCAAGTTCGGTATTCCCGACATCGATTTGGTGATCGTTGACTTGTATCCCTTCGAAGAAACCGTTGCATCCGGCGCTTCCGAAGCATCCGTTATCGAAAAAATAGATATCGGAGGAATTTCCTTAATTCGCGCGGCAGCCAAAAATTATAAAGATGTGTTGATTGTCCCATCGAAACGGGAATACGAAGCTTTATTCGATTTGCTGAACAGCAAAAAAGGCGAAACGACACTTGAAGATCGTCGTAAATTTGCGGCAGCGGCATTTAATGTATCGTCGCACTACGATTCAGCCATTTTTAATTATTTTAACCAAGAACTCGGCGAGCCTGTCTTCAAACAAAGTTTTTCCGACGGCATGATTCTTCGCTACGGCGAAAATCCGCATCAAAAAGGGTTATTTTTCGGAGACTTCGATGCAATGTTTGAAAAATTGAACGGTAAAGAAATTTCGTATAACAATTTATTGGATATTGATGCGGCCGTGAGTTTGATTGCCGAATTTGACGAACCGACTTTTGCCATATTGAAACACAACAATGCATGCGGATTAGCATCATCAAATACGTTGCTCGACGCTTGGAAAAAAGCGTTTGCGGGCGATCCCGTTTCGGCTTTCGGCGGCGTGTTGGTTACCAATTGCACGGTAGATGAAATAACGGCTCGCGAGATTGATACGCTCTTTTACGAAGTGCTCATTGCGCCGGGATTCGATTCGGGCGCTCTTGAATTATTGAAAGGCAAGAAAAACAGAATATTGCTTCAGCAAAAAGAGTTTAAAATGCCGCAACAACAATTCCGTTCGTTGCTCAACGGCGTAACGGTGCAAGACAGAGATTTGTCAACCGAGACCGCAAAGGACATGAAGCCCGTAACGGTGGCATTACCGAGCGAGGATCAGTTAACCGATTTGGCGTTTGCCAACAAAATCGTGAAACACAGCAAGTCAAACGCCATTGTTTTGGCAAAAAACAAGCAATTGCTGGCAAGCGGCGTTGGACAGACATCACGTGTAGATGCGTTAAAGCATGCGATAGAGAAAGCCGGTATTTTCAATTTCAACTTGAAAGGAGCGGTGATGGCAAGCGATGCGTATTTCCCGTTTCCCGACTGTGTTGAATTGGCGGGTGAAGCCGGTATCAAAGCCATCGTGCAACCGGGCGGATCGATTCGCGACAACGAATCCGTCGATTGTTGCAACAAACAACAAATCGCAATGGTTTTCACCGGAATAAGACACTTCAAACATTAAAATAATCGTTTGGTTTTTATAACCTTATCATTAAAATAAAAAATCGAAATAAAATAAATGGGATTATTTTCGTTTACGCAAGAGATAGCGATGGACCTCGGCACTGCCAATACCATCATCATACACGGTGATAAGGTGGTGGTTGACGAACCGTCGATTGTGGCCGTCGATCGCGTGTCGGGCAAATTGGTTGCCATAGGAGAAAAGGCGCGACAAATGCACGGCAAGACGCACGAAAACATCAAAACGGTTCGTCCGTTGCGCGATGGTGTGATTGCCGACTTCAATGCCGCCGAACAGATGATTAAGGGAATGATTAAAATGATTCCCACGCGCAGCCGTTGGTTTACGCCATCGATACGTATGGTGGTTTGTATTCCGTCGGGAAGCACCGAAGTGGAAGTTCGTGCGGTGCGCGACTCGGCCGAGCATTCGGGAGGTCGGGACGTGTACATGATTTACGAGCCGATGGCCGCAGCGATCGGTATCGGACTTGACGTGACGGCTCCGGAAGGCAATATGGTGGTGGACATAGGAGGCGGAACTTCGGAAATAGCCGTTATTGCTCTCGGTGGTATTGTTTGTAACCGTTCCATTACCGTAGCGGGTGATATTTTTACGGCCGTCATTCAAGATTACATGCGTCAACAACACAACATACGCATCGGTGAGCGTACGGCCGAAGAAATTAAAATTCAAGTCGGTTCGGTATTACCCGATTTGGATGAGCCCCCGGCGGATTTTATCGTACGCGGACCCAATCTGATGACTGCTCTTCCGGTGGAAGTACCCGTATCGTTCCAAGAAATAGCTCATTGCCTCGACAAATCCATTTCGCGCATAGAAACAGCCATATTGGATGTATTGGAACAAACACCTCCCGAATTGTATGCCGACATCGTCAATCACGGCATTTATTTGGCGGGCGGCGGTGCTCTGTTGAGAGGATTGGACAAACGATTGACCGATAAAATCAACATTCCGTTCAGAGTAGCTGAAGATCCGTTGCGGGCTGTTGCTCGCGGTACCGGTATTGCTCTGAAAAACGTGGACAAATTTGCATTTTTGATGCGCTAATTCTATTGACAATCAACAATTGACGGTTGATGAAATTCGATAGCGAATATTTTATCGATCGATTTTAGTGTATTGTTCCTTGTCAATTGTTTTTGTCAATTGATTCGATGCGTACCCTTATTCGTTTTTTTCAAAGGCATCACATGTTTTTTCTCTTCCTTATGCTGGAAGGGATAGCTGTTTTTATGCTGGTTCGGAACAATTACATCCAACGAATATCGTTCGTTAAAGCAACCAATATCGTTTCGGGCAGCATTTACGAACAAATCGGCAACTGGCGCGATTATTTGCATTTGAAAGAAGAGAACCGACAATTGGTGGATGAAAATACGAAACTTCGCAACATGTTTCCCGATGCTTTTTATGTATCGGATACAACGCGCATCGTCAAAAAAGATTCGCTCGGTATTCGCCGATACGTTTATTCGTCGGCCAAAGTGATCAATAATACGGTTAACAAGCAATACAACTTCATTACTCTCGATAAAGGACGGAAAGAAGGTATTACGCCCGACATGGCCGTCATCGGTCCCGACGGAATCGTCGGTATCGTATACGGAGCGTCCGATCACTTTGCCACCGTTATTTCGGTAATTAATCGCAATTTTAGGGTCAGCACCAAATTCAAAAAAAATAATTTCTACGGATCGCTCACTTGGGATGGACGTTCTTATCGTCGGGCCACTTTGAACGAGATACCGTTGCATGCTCCCGTCGAAATCGGCGATACATTGGTTGTATCGGGTTATTCGGATAGTTTTCCGGAAGGCATTCCCGTAGGTATTGTGGAAAAAGCGGAACAAAAAGACGGAAGTTTTTTCACCATCGACGTGTTGTTGGCCACCGACTTTCGCAAGTTGCATTTCGTAACCATTATCGACGACTTGATGAAACCGGAACAACAAGATCTTGAACGACAAACATTCGAAGACCGGCAATGAAAGAAATCAGCGTCAATATTTTCCGTTTCGTGCTGTTGGCCTTTCTGCAGCTTTTTATTTTGAACAACATTCAATTCAGCGGATACGTCAATCCCTATTTGTATGTCATGTTTGTATTGTTGCTGCCGTTCGAAACCCCGGGATGGTTATTGTTGATTTCGGCTTTTGCCATGGGGTTGGTTATCGATGTTGCATCGACAACCATCGGATATCATA
The DNA here is from genome assembly GCA_031551455.1 of Bacteroidales bacterium. Lineage (GTDB taxonomy): Bacteria > Bacteroidota > Bacteroidia > Bacteroidales > UBA4181 > JAIRLS01. The sequence goes on from JAVBNP010000245.1 coordinate 6,588, forward strand.
CCGTTGCTACGGTTTTCATGGCCTACCTTCGTTATCACTTACTGCGATTCATCGCTCCGCACGACGGTTATGAATCGGGCATGTCTCCGACGATACAATCACTCGGACTTCAATGGTTCTTTAAATACACTTCCATCTTGGTAGCGGCACATCACCTTGTTTTGTTTTGGACCGAATCGTTCAGTTTCGGCGATTTGGTGCCTGCGACATTTCGTGCTTTGGCAAGCAGTGTTTTCACGATTCTGTTGATTTTTATTTATCAGTTCCTTACGATGCGGCCCAGATGAATCAATATGATGTGCGAAAATATGTTATCGGTGCCTGTATTATCTTCGTCGGATTAATATTATTGATTCGTTTGTTCATCCTGCAGGTAGTGGATGTCTCCTATAAAGTGAGCGCCGACAACAATTCGCAACGTATGGTGACTCAATATCCGGCGCGCGGATTGATTATTGACCGCAACGGGAGGACAATTGTCAATAATGAAGCGGCTTATGACTTGATGGTGACTCCGCGGCATATGCATCCTTTCGATACTGCCGAACTTGCCCGAATTATCGGAATGACGAAAGGGGAAGTGAAAGAAACGTTTGGAAAGCTGAGACGCTCCAAAGGTTATTCTTCCTATAAGCCGTCGTTGTTTCTCAAACAGATGTCGGCCGAAACTTATGCCGTTTTGCAGGAACGATTGTACAAATTTCCCGGTTTTTTCGTCCAAGCTCGTACGCTCCGCAACTATGCTTATCATATAGCGCCGCATTTACTGGGATATGTTACCGAGGTAGATTCTTCGGACATCAAAAAAGACCCTTATTACAAAATGGGCGATTATATCGGCAAAAGCGGAATTGAACGTTATTACGAGAAAGAACTTCGCGGACGGAAAGGCGTAAATATTTTGTTGGTGGATGTACACAATCGTATTGTCGGATCGTTTCGCGACGGCGATTTGGATACCATGGCAATTGTCGGTTCCGATCTTACCATTTCCATTGATGCCGAATTACAGGCATATGCCGAGAAATTGATGTCCAAAGTACGCGGAGCAGCTGTCGCCATCGAACCGGCAACGGGCGAAATATTGGCGATGGTATCAATGCCGAACTACGATCCGTCATTATTGGTGGGACGTATTCGTTCGGAAAACTACAAACAACTGGAACGCGAGAAGAGCAAACCGCTTTTCGACCGTTCGGTAATGGCATCGTATCCGCCGGGATCAACGTTTAAGGTTGCCAACGGGTTGGTGGGATTACAGGAAGGAACGCTTACGCCGAATACCTTCTACGGTTGTGCGGGGGGATATGCCGTAGGGGGATTTTTTATGGGATGCCACAATCATGCATCGCCGTTGAATCTGCCGCAAGCCATCGGAAATTCCTGCAACGCATATTTTGCCAACGTGTTTCGCGTCATTCTCGACAATCAAAAACATGGATCCGTGAAAGATAATTACGAGGATTGGCGAAAAGATATTTTATCGTTCGGATTCGGACACAAATTGGGCGTCGACCTGCCGCAGGAGTTGAACGGAAACGTTCCCTCATCATCGTTTTATGATAAATATCTGTTCAAATACAGCGGATGGAAATCGTTAACCGTTGTTTCATTGTCCATCGGTCAAGCCGAAATGGGCAATACCGTGTTGCAAATGGCCAATTTCGCCGCATTGATTGCCAACGGAGGCTTTTATTACACGCCTCATTTGATTAAAAAGGTTAACAGCCGCGATACTATTCCCGAAAAATACGCGAAAGAAAATTTTACGGCAGTGGATACCTCGTATTTCGGCGTCGTTCGGGAAGGAATGTATCTGGCGGTAACTGGCCCCGGAGGAACGGCCCGAAGCGTAGCCATCCCGGGAATCGAGATGTGCGGAAAAACCGGTACGGCACAAAATCCGCACGGAAAGGATAATGCAACGTTTATGTCGTTTGCGCCGAAAGACAATCCCAAAATCGCCGTAGCCGTGTATGTCGAAAATGCCGGATTCGGAGCCACGTGGGCCGCGCCGGTAGCATCGTTGATGATCGAAAAATACCTTACGGGCGCCATTACCCGACCATGGTTGGAGGAAAGAATGTTGAACTTTAACATATACGATAATCGTGAGGCGGCAAAGTAACATCATTATCGACATCGATCGAATCAGTGTGGGATTATATCTTGCCTTGATTCTCATGGGGTGGTTCAATATTTATGCGGCAGTATATGACGACCAATTTACAAGCATCTTTTCCTACTCGCAACGTTACGGGAAACAGTTGATATGGATTGTTGCAGCCGTTACATTGGCCGTGATCGTCTGCTTACTGGATACCCGCTTTTATTCTTCGTTCGCTTATCCGATATACGTTTGTTGCATTCTATCCTTGGCCGCCGTTTTGGTTGTGGGACATGAAGTAAATGGTGCGAAATCGTGGTTTGTGATCGGAAACGTGCAAATACAACCTTCGGAATTTGCAAAAATAGCCACCGGTTTGGCTTTAGCGAAATTTTTGGGTAATCATGCGGGAAAACTGATGCAATTCAAAACCGTTATGATTTTGGGCGCCATCATTTTTTTGCCGCCGATGCTTATTATCCTGCAGCCCGATGCCGGTTCGTGCTTGGTATACCTTGCATTTTTTCTTGTCCTGTATCGCGAAGGACTTCCGCAAAGCATCTTGTTGTTCGGTATTTTAGCCGTTCTGTTGTTCATTCTTTCACTGGTGATGCAGAATGTACAGATATACCTGTTGGCCGGTCTGATACTTATCGGATTTAGTGCTTATTGGTTCATGAGCAAACGCGGTAAGGATTTTTTTAAAGGCTTGGGCTTGTTCATCGGCACATTCGGCGTGCTTTGGATCATTAATTTTTTGCTCGGCAATCGCTTTGAAATGCCCGAAGTATTGATGGGCGCGGCGTTATTGATTTCACCGGTTTTTATCGTTTTGTCGGTCATTCGCCGGTTACCGTTGATGCGAATACTCACTTTGTTTATTTTGACCGCTTTGTTGTTCACTTTTTCGGTCGATTTCGTGTTTGACAACATGCTCAGTCAACATCATCAACAACGCATCCTCGTCATGTTGGGCTTAGAATCCGATCCGTTGGGCATCGAGTACAACGTCAATCAGTCGAAAATTGCCATCGGCTCGGGAGGATTTGCGGGAAAAGGATTTCTGCAAGGCACGCAAACAAAATACAATTTCGTACCCGAACAAAGCACCGACTTTATTTTTTGCACGGTGGGAGAGGAATGGGGATTTGCGGGGACCTCCGTCGTGATTATTCTTTTCGTCGCTTTGTTGTTGCGCCTTTTGTTTATTGCCGAACGTCAACGTTCCGTTTTCAGTCGTGTTTACGGCTATTGTGTTGTCTGTATTCTGTTTTTGCACTTTGCCATCAACATCGGCATGACCATTGGTTTATTTCCCGTTATCGGGATTCCGTTACCGTTTTTCAGTTACGGAGGTTCATCCTTATGGGCATTTACCATACTGTTGTTTATTATGTTGCGCTTGGATGCATCAAGAACGGAATATATACGATAAAACAAAAGTCCGTGTACGGTTTATCGACAAAACATCGGTTACAACCAACGAAATCAACGAATTTCGCAACATGAAATTACGATATTATTTGTGATATTTGCGACATTTTAATACTTGTTACGTTTTTTATTAACCTTTAAATCAAATCAAATGAAGAAGTTTATTTTACAAAGTCTTATGACGGTTATGTGTTTGTTTATCGTATCTTGTTCGGGAGGAGGCGGAAGTTCAACCCCTTCGGCTGCCGCCAAAAAAGTATGCGACGCCATTGTTAAAAAGGACGCCGACGCCCTTATTACGTATGTTAACAATAAAGGTGAAAAAATCAGTGCCACAGAAATGGAAGAAGGAAAAGCTTTTCTCGCGGCATTGATCGAAGAAGCGAAATACGTCAAATACGAAATCCTGAGTGAGAAATTAAGCCAAGACGGAACTAAAGCCGATGTCTCGGTTAAATTTACCGACAGTGACGGAGTGGAAAGAACCGACGATATCCGGTTTTCGAAAACGGACGCCGGATGGAAATGGGAAGTAATTAGCACCGGCGCACTTTAAAAAATAACCGACTTTAAAAAGACGTCGGATTCGGTTGCTCTGCACGGCAATCGAATCCGACGTCTTTGTTTTTATCAAACCGGAAAATTTCCGCAACACAACTTCCGATTGATGTAACCTTCCTCTTAGACAATTCGTATAAAAAATAACACATTCATCACACACACATTAATCGTTACATGAAACATTTTTTGTTTTTTGCTTTTTGGAGCTTGATCGCATGCACTGCCGCAGCACAAACCCCGAATGAAAAACTGCTTCGAATTCTTGTTGATCGAAATATTATTTCGTCGGCTGAAGCCGATTCCATCCTGAAAACCGAAGATATCGACCGATCGTTGCGTGACAGCTTATTGATCGGTGCCGATAACAAACTTCCCGCGGTGAAAGATCCGACGCCTTTACCCAAAATCGACAAAATAAGGGATGTATTCAGTTCTCCGTACATGAAACTCGGCGGATTCGCGCAATTTTATTTCCAAACATCCGACCAAAACCTAAATCCGGCTGCTTCCGAACCCGTTCATAACGAATATCTGGTTCGTCAAGCCGTTTTGTGGGCCGAGGGGCGTATTGCGCAAAATTTTAATTACATGATCGGGTTCGATTTTGCGGCGCGAAACCTCGACGAGGTATACGGCGAATGGGTGCCTGCCGATTATTTTAATGCCCGTTTCGGACAGTTTAAAGTCCCGTTTACGATCGAAAATCCGTCAGCCATCATTCGGTTGGAAAGCGCCGGATATACCCGATCGGTCGCTGCTTTGGCGGGAATTAACGGCGACGTGATCGGAAAACAGACCGGCCGCGATTTCGGATTTCAGATTTCGGGAAACCTGTTTAAACGGGAAAAACATTTTCTGGTGCAGTATTGGGGAGGATTGTTTCAAGGTACGGGTACCAATATACGGGATAACAACAATACAAAGGATTTTGCGGGAACGCTGGTTTTACAACCGATTTTCGGACTGCGCCTTGCCGCAAGCATGTATGCCGGGCGAGCCTATTATTTGAAACCGGGCGATGCGGAGCCGGATAATCATGTACGGAATCGTTGGAGCATGGGATTCGAGTATCTTGGTCGTCCGATATACGCGCGTTCGGAATGGATTCATGCCAACGACGGCGGCATACAAAAAGAAGCGTTGTACGGAACCGTAATGTGGCGTTTTGTTCCCGACAAATGGGAGATATTTGTCAAAGCGGATTATTTTAACACAGACAAAAGCATCGATGCCGTCGTAACGGAATACACAACGGGCATTAATTTTTATGTTGCGCGGCTCAACCGAATACAGCTTAATTACATTTTCTCGGATTATTCGTCCGGTTATCCGCTTCCCGACGCCAACAAAATAGTGGCGCAATTGCAGTTGTTTTTCTGACGATCAAAATTTTCGAAAGCTGTTGATCGGGAAATTCCCGAAATGTATGTAGCCCGTTGGATTTATTCTTCCAACGGATTGCTTACCAGCGGCAGTTTTGTGGTACTTTGCAAATTTCGGATTTCGATTTCCGCTTCTTCGATAACCATTGCTTCGGGACAAATAACGGAAAGGGGTATTCCGCCCGCAATCATGTTTAATACACCCGTTTCGGCGGATACGCCGAGCGATCGTTTCAGCCGATTCAATCCGGTTCCGGAAACGACGCCCGCCCGCACCGGCTCTTCGATACCGGTTTTTGCCGACACTTTATAAATAAACGAGGTGCGACCGTTAGGCAACCCGCGAATAATGTATGCATAATCCAATCCTTCTTTTTCGGCAGCGGCCAATAACCTTGCTTTTAGCGTATCGCGCGAAAGGCCGTTCGAAGTATCAATAAACAATACGCCCGGCGATACCCGTGTCGAGATGCTTTGCGGTCCGTAAGCGTAAATGCGATTACCCGTCGGCGCTTTTATTTTCTTGGTCGGCACACGATCGCACATTAATGCACGTAACATGCCGTTTTCGACCAACAACATTTCGGCGGCGGGAGTGACACCTTCCGCATCTACCTCATACGAACCGATGAGCGTTTGTCCGTTATAACTTTTCATCCCGGGAATGCTTTTTACCGTGATGTCCGACGATAATATTCTTCGATTAAGCCGATCTTCGGGCAACTTTTGTATTCCTCCGCTGCGCAACGGTGTACGATAAGCAATCAATCCCGTCCGTACCGACAATAATTCCGAAACCATTTCCGAAGCCAACACCGAACCTTCGATCATGATCGGCCCGATGTAACTTTCTTCGATTTTCGGCGCGTCGATCAATCGAACCAAGTTTTCCGCCATTGCTTCAATGTCTTTCATCATTGTTTCGATTTTCGGAAGATCGTTTTCCGACAGCCCGTAGTATGCCAACCGATCGCTGATTTCTTCGCCGTCTTTCGTTTTGGTGTAGGCATTCACGGCAATCGTAATCATCTTCGACGGATGCCGCAGACGCGTCCCTTCCGAGTTTACGCCGTATGTATTCCCCGAATAGATTTCGACCCCGACATTCGATCCGTATATTTTCGGATATTTTTTAAATACACCGGAACAATCGCGAGCCAATTTTTCCCAATAACCTTCATTGTATGTGATGTTGCCGAACGGTCCCGAATAAACGGTTGCGGACAATCGGATAAAATCGGGTAATTCGAGCACATCCTCGGGAAGATTCAACTGTTTCAACGAAGAAGTTTTGTTGCCGTATTCCTCTACCGCCGATTTATACGTATTGTCGGTGAGCAACCATAATCGTCGACGCAATTCGTCGTAATCGTTGTCCACCGGTGCAATATCGGTTCGCCCGCCGGACCAATAATCGGTGCCGGAAAGGTTGATGTTGGAAAGTTGATAATTGCCCGCCAACGTTTGTACCGCCATTACGGCCGGCATGAATCGGTTTACGCCCGTGAGAGCGCCCATGGTTGCTTGCACTTGAAACAACGTACCCTCCCGAAGCGCATATTGAATGAAAAAGGGTTTCTCGTTTCCCGGGATGAACAAACCGGCGATATTACGTTGCAATTCATCCGTCATTGCCTTAAATATCAAATCGTCCCGATCCGATTCTCCTTTTACGATATTCGGAGAAAACGATAGGAAAAACAAAAATAAGCCGATGAAATATCGATAATGCAAAATCGTTCGGTTAAAATATTTCGTTATACTTCTTTTTTATCGGTACAAATGAAGACTTCCTCCAAAGGTGCCGGTTCCTTTGTCGTACTTTTTATCATCCCAGCCGACTGCCTTAATTATGTAAAAATAAACACCTTCGGCCGCCTCGTTCCCGGTGTTGTCTATACGACCGTTCCATCCTTCCCAACTTCGTAAGTCATCTCCCTTATAGTGATACACGCGTTTCCCGGCACGGGTATAGATTGAAATTTCGAACTGTTGAATGGAAACGTTTTCCGGTTTAAAATAATCGTTGATCCCGTCATTATTGGGCGTAAAAACATTGACCGTTTTCACGGAAGAAGGATCAACAACAATTTCTTTCGGATTGGAAGTTGACGTACAGCCATATTGATTGGTAACCAATAACACGGCCGTATATTTCTTGGGTTTGTAATATGTATGCTTGACCGTATCGGGAGAAAGATGTTCCAAGTCATACACAGCACTGTCGCCATCACCGAAACGCCACAAATATTCCGTTGCATTGATTGACCGATTGGTAAATCGAACTTCCACGGGAGCGGAAGAAGGATCAACCTCCGGTAACAAGGCATCCATGTCCGCATACGGAACAATGCTTTCATACATGATGTCATCTCCCCTTACGACGCCGAACATATCACGTCCTTCGAAAGCATATTTCGTATCCCGATAAGGCGGATAATATTCTCTGAAATATTGTTGGCCTCCCTGTTTCTGAAGTTTTATCGACTCTTTAGCGCCGCCGCCTCTGCTTATTGTGAAAGCTATTTCGTTCTCCATGGTTAATTTCGTCTGCGAATTAAGCGGATTGTAATACGTAAAAGACGATTGCACGACCGGAGTGGTCGGATTGATCGGAAAATCGGTATGATCACAATATTTATACGCGTATATCACGTTACCGTTATCATCCTTGTACAATTTCAAATCGAATCCCGGATTCATATACAGCCATGCAACAAACGAATCGCGCGGGGCGCTTGCGTTCGTCATCGATTTTACCGACACTTTATATCCTCCTTCATCCAAATTGTCGGCGGAAGTGACGGTACCTTGTTGCGTTTTAAACGCGGAAGTCGAAAATTTCGGAGGGTTGGCAGTGTAATCGAACTTGTACCATTTGAATTCACACGAAGCGGGATCGGCCGTAACGGAAAATGTGCCTTTGGGTTCGGTATTGTTGGGGTATACGTTCGGCGACATTCCCGGGGAAGTAACGGTTACGGTGTAGGTGCCGTTATCGTTCTTTACCGTATCCACGTTGCACGAAACGGTCTTGGCGGATGAAAAACTGTTGGTGATGTTTATTTTGTAACTTCCCGCATCGAGATCGCTCAGCGTACATTGAACGGTATTCGTAACCGTTTTGTACGCCACATATCCCGTCGTATTCGGCGCTTGTCGGGTCCAGTCGAACTTTGAAGGCGGTCGATATTGCATCATCAAAGCGCCCTTTTTTGCTTGGGGCGTTTGATTGAATGCGAAAATGGTATCGTACGTGTGATGAACATTCGTGTAACTCGTTACGGCGCTGCCGTCAGCCGTCGGAGCGGTCAATTGTCCCATAACCCGACATATCGGACCGAAAAAAAGTAACAGGCCGATACAAAAGAAACGAGGAAAGAGTACCGAATTTCTCATCAAAAGCAATCAATCATCCGATATTAACGCGAAATCGCCGGCGCTTATTGTCCCTGTCCGCAACAATTCTTGTATTTTTTGCCGCTTCCGCAAGGGCACGGATCGTTGCGGCCGACTTTCTTTTCGGTTTTGACGAACGGTTGCGGCGCTTGACGTTCTCGTGTATCTTGCATTTCGGGCGACGCTTGTTGTCCTCCGCCTCCTCCGCCCGAGGATGCGCGCGAAGCAAATTCACTTTTGCGGGCTTGCATGCGACTCATGTCCAAACGGCGAGGCGCTTGCGCACGTTGCACTTCGTTGGGATCGCGCAAGGGAATACTGCTCTTCATCAACATGGAAACCACATCACGATTGACCTTTTCGATCATCGTTTTGAACAACTCGAATGATTCGAATTTGTAAATCAGCAACGGATCTTTTTGTTCGTAGCTGGCATTCTGCACCGATTGACGCAAATCGTCCAACTCGCGGAGGTGTTCTTTCCATGACTCGTCGATGGTGGCAAGTATGGCATTTTTTTCAAACGAGCGGATCAATTCGCGACCTTGTGTTTCGTACGCTTTCCGCAGGTTGGTGATTACTTGAAACACGCGACGTCCGTCGGTAAACGGTACAACGATGTTTTCGTATTGATTACCTTGATTTTCGAACACATCGGTAATCACCGGCAGAGCTTGCTTGGCGTTGGTTTCGGTTTTACGTTGATAGGTTTTTTGAGCGGCTTCGTAAATGATTTGTGTCGTTTCTTCGGGAGAATTTTTGCGGAAATCCTCTTCGTTTACCGGCATCTCGAGCGAGAAATAACGGATCAGTTCCATACCCAATCCTTCATGATCCTGCTCGTTGTGGAACGTATTTACCGTATTCTCGATTACGTCGAACGTCATGTTGGCAATGTCGATGTTCAATCGCTCGCCGTATAACGCATGGCGACGTTTGGTATAGATCACTTCGCGTTGCGAGTTCATCACGTCGTCGTATTCCAACAAACGCTTACGAATACCGAAGTTGTTTTCTTCCACCTTGCGTTGGGCGCGTTCGATGGATTTGGTAATCATCGAGTGTTGAATCACTTCGCCTTCCTTCAATCCGAGGCGGTCCATGAGACCCGCGATACGGTCGGAACCGAAAAGACGCATCAAATCGTCTTCAAGCGACACGAAAAATTGCGAACTGCCCGGGTCACCTTGACGTCCGGCACGTCCGCGCAACTGACGGTCGACACGGCGCGATTCGTGACGTTCGGTACCCACAATGGCCAAACCGCCGGCAGCTTTCACCTCGGGCGACAGTTTGATGTCGGTACCGCGGCCCGCCATATTGGTAGCAATGGTCACCGTTCCCGTTTTACCCGCTTCGGCCACGATTTCGGCCTCGCGTTGGTGCAACTTCGCGTTCAACACGTTATGTTTGATCTTCCGCATGTTGAGCATCTTGCTGAGCAACTCCGATATTTCCACGGAGGTGGTACCCACCAGCACGGGACGTCCGTTGTTCACCAAATTGACGATCTCTTCGATCACCGCATTGTATTTTTCGCGCTTGGTTTTGTACACCAAGTCTTCATGGTCTTTCCGAACGATCGCCTTGTTGGTGGGAATCACCACCACGTCCAACTTATAGATATTCCAAAGCTCGCCCGCTTCCGTTTCGGCCGTACCGGTCATCCCGGCCAGCTTGTGATACATACGGAAATAGTTCTGAAGCGTAATGGTGGCAAACGTTTGCGTGGCGGCTTCCACTTTCACGCTTTCCTTTGCTTCAATGGCTTGATGCAAACCGTCGGAATAGCGGCGTCCTTCCATAATACGGCCCGTTTGTTCGTCGACGATTTTCACTTTGTTGTCGATCACCACATATTCGTCGTCTTTCTCGAATAACGTATATGCTTTCAGTAATTGGTTAACGGTGTGCACGCGCTCGGATTTGATCGCATAATCCTGCAACAATGCATCTTTCTTTTCCACCTTTTCCTCCGGCGAAAGATTTTGTTTTTCGAGTTCGGAAATCGCCGTTCCCATGTCGGGCATGATAAAGAAGTTCGGGTCTTCGGTTTTGCGTGTCAGCACTTCGATCCCTTTATCCGTCAACTCAATGCTGTTATGTTTCTCATCAATCACAAAAAACAACTCATCGGTAACGATGTGCATGTTTTTGTTGTTTTCCTGCATGTAGAAATTATCGGTTTTTTGGAGCAATTGTTTGTTGCCTTGCTCGCTGAGAACCTTAATGAGCGGTTTGTTCTTCGGCAGACCCTTGTGTGCTCGAAGCAACAACAATCCGCCCTTTTCCTTTTCTTTGGCGTCTTCGCTGTCGACCAAATTTTTGGCTTCGGCCAATATATGTGTTACCAAATGGCGTTGTTCATTGAAAAGCTGTTCCACACGCGATTTATACTCGTCGAACAACTGATTGTCGCCGCGCGGTACGGGACCTGCAATGATCAACGGCGTACGTGCATCGTCAATCAACACGGAGTCAACCTCATCCACGATTGAATAATGATGCTTTCGTTGCACCAAATCCTCGGGACTGATGGCCATGTTGTCGCGCAAGTAGTCGAAGCCGAATTCGTTATTGGTCCCGAAAGTGATGTCGGAGTTGTACGCTTGACGACGTTGCGGTGAATTGGGTTGATGCTTGTCGATGCAATCGACCGACAATCCGTGAAATTCGTATAACGGCCCCATCCATTCCGAGTCGCGTTTGGAAAGGTAATCGTTTACCGTTACCACATGTACGCCGCGTCCTGCCAACGCATTGAGAAAAACGGGAAGTGTTGCCACCAAAGTTTTTCCTTCACCCGTGGCCATTTCGGCGATTTTACCTTGATGCAACGCCACGCCGCCGATCAACTGTACGTCGTAATGCACCATATCCCAAACGATTTCGTTGCCTCCGGCCATCCACCGATTGAGATATACGGCTTTATCGCCTTCGATTAACACGTTGTTCTTTTTTACGGCCAAAGCGCGGTCAAAATCGTTGGCGGTTACTTCCACCCGCTCGTTTTCCTTGAGTCGGCGGGCGGTTTCTTTCATGATCGCGAAAGCGGTCGGCAACAATTCATTGAGCGTATTCTCAATGGTTTTCACCACCTCTTTCTCGAGGTTGTCAATCTCTTTATACAATTTTTCAACATCGTCCACAGATGTTTCGGGCGCTTCGGCTTTTTCTTTCAAAGCGGCTATTTCGGCTTCGTCTTCTTTTACGGCTTCCCGAATTTTATTTTTCAAAAGATCGGTTTCTGCACGTAATTGATCGTTGCTAAACCCTATTATCCTGTCATATTCGATTTTTACTTTTTCGACATACGGACCGATTTCTTTCATATCGCGGTCGGATTTATTGCCGAAAATCGAAGACAAGACTGAATTAATGAAACTCATTATATTAGATTAAAAATATGATTTCGATTGAATGGAAATAATTTGCAAATTTACGAAGAATTTGCGTAACATCTCACTTTTTAAAAAAGGCAAAAAGGAAATAGCATATTTGTTGTTTTTTATATGAACATTTTTATTACCTTTGCCGCCTCAAAAAAGTAATTGAAAATAAGAAAATGGAATCGATCGCATTAAAAGCTTCTTTACGTAAGGAAACGGGAAAAAAATCGTCAAAAGCAATCAGAGCAGGGGAAGCTGTTCCGTGTATTTTGTACGGAGGAAAGGAGAATGTCAATTTCTTTGTTGCCGAAAGTGATTTTCGCGGATTGATCTTCACGCCCATGGTTTATATCGTCAACGTCGACATTGATGGAACCAAATATAATGCCATCATCAAAGATATGCAGTTTCATCCCGTAACGGATAAATTGCTTCACGCCGATTTTTACGAAATATCGGAGGACAAACCCATAACGGTGGAAATCCCGGTTAAAGTTGTCGGTTCATCGGCAGGTGTTCGCGAAGGCGGTAAGTTAAGCATCGATAAAAGAAAAATAAAGGTAAAGGGATTGGTTAAGAACATTCCTTCGGAAATATCCGTTGACGTTACCGAATTAGGCGTCGGAAAATCGATTCGCGCAGGCGAAATTACCGTCGATAAATTTGATATCATCGTGAGTAAAGACATCCCCGTTGTATCGGTACGTACCACCAGAGCAGCGGCAGCAGCGGCACTCGAAGCAGCAAAACAAGCATAAGTATTATACATTAATATATGTATCAAAAAAGCCTCTCCGAAAGAGAGGCTTTTTTGTGTTCTAACGTTTACACCGCAAACAAATCGACCAATCGGTTTCCCGCGGGATGAAGATAGGCTTGTATTCCCACCCGGCGAGCGCCGATAACGTTGTGTTCCAAATCGTCGATAAACAAGGTTTCGGCGGGTTTCAAATTTTCGGCTTGCAAAACGTATTCGTATGCTTCGCGATTTGGTTTTCGGTAACCGATTTCATGCGAATAAAATGTACGATCGAATAACTCGGGCAAAAGCGGCGATCCTTTTTCGCAACGCAATTTTTCCAAATAATAATCGATATGCATTTGGTTGGTGTTGCTTAACAGGTAAAGCTTATAGTACGGGCGCAGTTTGCGTAACAATTCGATGTTTTCATCCGGAAAATCGAGCAACATGGCGCACCATGCATCGTCGATTTGTTCATCGGACAAATTGACTCCGGTTTGACGACGAACGGTATCGCGAAATTCCGGTAACGATATTTTTCCGGTATCCAATCGATCGAAAAGATCCGATTGTTTTAAAATGGTATACATTGATTCGAAATTGGTAACTCCCGCTTCTTTAAATTTGATAAATGTTAACTCGGGATTGATACGGATAACCACGTTACCCAAATCGAAAATGATATTTTTAACGGGCTTGTTCATTAAGTTGTGCTCCTTGAGCCGTGCAACAAAGTCGGGACGTAACATAAAATTTATGCGATAAAGTTTGCTAATTTTTCGCAAAGATGTAATTTTGCAGTCCGATTTCAAAATAAAATTGGGCCCTTAGCTCAGTTGGTTAGAGCACCTGACTCATAATCAGGGGGTCGTAGGATCATGCCCTACAGGGCCCACAATAAAAAACGAAGCCTTGCAAATTTAATGCAAGGCTTTTTTGTTGGAAATTACTGCCGAACTTATTGAGTTTTCAGAGAATCAAGCAAACCGAGAGGTAAACCAAGTAAATTCCTTCACGAGGCTTTACTTTTATGTATTGCATTTTTAGTCGAAACCTAATTGTTTTCCGAACAACTCGGATCAACTAAATGCGCTATCATCTCGCCCGACGGCAAGCTCCGGATTTGTATGGACCCATCGCTTTTACCCGAAGCAAACAACGTTCCGTCGGGGCTGACGGCGATGCAATAAGGGATGTGTTTTCCTTGCTCTACCCTTTTTATTTGTTTTCCTTCCGGCAAACTCCAAAATCTGATTGTATTATTGATGTCTCCGGTTATCAGCAGTTTGCTGTCAGCGTTGACAGCAAGGGCTTCTATCCATTGCCCGCCGGCTTGAACGGTTTTTACCAACGTTCCTTCTTGCAGATTCCATATCGTAAATGTGTTGTAACTACCCGAAATAAGCCATTTTCCGTCGACGCTGACGGTTAATTCGTTTATTTCGGCATCACCTTTCAACGTATTAAGCGGCGTTCCCTCCGGAAGGCTCCGGAATTGGATTGTCTCCTTATCATCGCCGCGCGATACAAGAATTTTCCCGTCGGGACTAAAGATTAAAGAGCCTGCAAAATTTTGCAATTCGATTTTCTTCAACAATTCGCCTTCGGGGAAACTCCAAAATTTAATGTCATTGGCATAACTGCTCGAAACCAACATTTTTCCGTCGGGGCTGATGGCAACGGACAACAATCGATCTTCCGGATTTTCGATGGTTTTGATCCATGCGCCGTCCGGTAGACTCCAAAACTTGATGGTTTTGTCGAAACTGCACGAAACCAAGATTTTTCCGTCGGGACTGACGGCCAATGATCTTACCTCACTGTTATGCGCTTCAAGTCGGTTATTTTCCGCGGGATTTCCGATGGTTTTGATCAACGTGTCTCCCGGCAAACTCCAAAATTTAATCGAGTGGTCGCTGCCTCCCGAAATAAGTATCTTTCCATCGGGCGTAATCGCCAAAGCATTGACCTCTCCGTTATGTGCAAAAGCGACCGAATGACTATTCGCCCCGTTTGAAATCTTTTCTCGGTATAAATCTTTCATTGCGCCGAGCAGCGCGTAACGATTGAAAGAAGTTCTGCCGCCTCCCCTTTTATTCGGCATTTTGCCCGCCATAACTTCTTTCATTACATAATATTCTTTTGTTTCCAGATTGAAAAAGTATAAATCTCCCTTTTTCCGATATATTGATCGAGTCCTGCCGGTTTTTACGCCGTTACGCAACACATCATACGAATAACCTTCACTTTCGTAACGGACTGCGACGATAACGGTTTTAACGTTTGCCATATCGCCGGAAGTCGGGAAAAATCTCCCGCCGTATTTCGCAAGTTTTCCTTTAAGCGAGGTTGCCCCGCCCGAAGCATTGAGAAAATAATAAACATAAGGACTCGGAAAGCGGTTGGTCGAAAACATACCTTCATCTTTCGACTTTTTGTATCCTTCAAAGTCAAATCGATGATCGTAAGAAATGCTTTGAATAAGTTCCGTTATTCGCTCGTCGCCCGACACGGCCGATTGCGTCATAACCGTATCCGTTATGACGACGACGGTGGTCAAGATGATGATCGCAATAAGGCATCTGTTCAGTATTTTCTTGATTTTTTGCGACGCATAATATTCTTCAAACACCATTGTTGATGCCATCAGACCTAAAAGTGAAAATCCGATAACATCCATCCACCACGGATATCGCATATTCAGCGTAACAACGACAAGTACGATTGCAAATACGGCGGCAAACGGCATCGCATTTTTGTATGCCAAGCAACACATTATGCCGATAACAAGCCCGATAATTAAAAGTGTCATCATTTTTTATTTTTATTTTGTGAGTTCCATTAACAATTAGAAAATAACCGGCCAATATTCGATACGGGAAGGACCAATATGATCCTCAATCCGAACATAAAACTTTTGTTTTATCCGTGTATGTTCATTGCAAAATAATAAAAGTCGAAACGTCGTGTATTTTCTTCAAATCCAAATTTTTGCGAAACAAATAAGTTGTTTCGCAAAAATAAGTAAAGTTTATTTACTTGATGTCATTTTCCGGAAAAACAATTCCGAGATTGTATTTTCATTGTAAACGAAACGTTTTTTTGATTATTTTTGCTTGAAATAACAACTCGGACATAATGCCGGGGGATTTCTAACCCGATTTACCAGACATGATTCGATTTATTTGTTAACGTTTTTCAACAATAAACCACCATACACACATCAGTCATTTAGTTAATATCATTAAACATGAAAAAATCGAAACCGATTAGTTTTTTTCGATGGGCCGTGATATGCCTCTTGGTTGTTTCCTGCGGAGAAAAAACAAGCCGTTACGCCGGTTTTACCGAAACCGTTGATTTAACTTCCCGCAAACATGATTTCGACGGCGTATACATGAAATTTCCGTATAGAGTTCGAGTATCACAATCGACCCTGTACGTCACGGATCTGCATCCGGAGGAATATTTTTGCCACACGTTCGATTATCCGTCGATGAAATATATCAAGTCCTTTGCCCGAAGAGGAAAAGGGCCGGAGGAAATCACCGATGTGGGAAACATTATTGTTGCCGACGGAACGGTATATATGTTGGACGCTTTCGGCAGGAAAATATATACTTATGACGGCGATCGGATCAATCTGTTTGCGGAATTACCGGAAGAACTGATTCGTTGCATGGATTTCACGTTGTACAACGATTCTGTTTTCATTGTTCCCGATTATTCGGGTAAACAACGGCTGATTTTTGTCGATCGCAAAGGAGAAATTATTCGTCGTACGGGCAGTATCCCCGGAAAAGACGAAAAGTCGAATATTCCGGAAACCGCTCTCGGCCAAGCATGGCGTCCGTTCATTGCCTACAATCCCCGCAACGGAATATCGGCTTTGGCAAATCAATTCGGCGAAGTATTGGAAATATACGATTTACGCACCGATCACGTAATCGTCAAAATCGGTCCCGGAGGCGAACCCAAATTCAGAATGAAAGGAGCCAACGTCTCCATGGACGGAATCAGAGGTTACAGCGATGCGTTCGTGGGCGAGCAATACATTTATGCCCTTTTCTGGGGATATGAAATGGAGAAAGTCCGCTCGGGAGAAATTACCACGGACGGAGGCGATTTAATTCAAGTGTTCGATCTGAAGGGCAATCCCGTGCGACAATATCGACTCGATTGTCTGATTACGGGTTTCCACGTGGATGAAACCAACGGCGTTATCATCGGAACGGACGTCAACGAGGAGCAATTGGTGACATTCGATTTTAAACCGTAAGAGCGGATTTAAGACAAAATCAAAGATGAGTAATCCTATCGGTTTTTAAAAACCGGTAGGATTGTTGTGTTATTATTAATCGATGATGCTTTTTACCTGATCGATTAATGTTTCTTTATTCATGATAATATTTAAACAAGACAATATCAACAAATTTTCCGAATTTATTTCTTGAAAATAAAATAAACCGCCAAAATCAAAAATACGAATCCGATGACGTGGTTTAGGCGAAATGTCTCATTTTTGAAAACCATGGTGGTAAAAAAGGTGAAAACGATCAACGTGATTACTTCCTGCATCACTTTAAGTTGCCAAAGATTGAAAGGACCTCCGTTTCCCGAGAATCCCACTCGGTTGGCCAGAACCTGAAAACAATACTCGAACAGGGCAATACCCCAACTGAGAAGAATGATGGCAGGCAATCCCCAATTGCTGAACCAATTCATTTCTTTAAACTTCAAATGACCGTACCATGCAAAGGTCATAAACACGTTAGAAACAACCAAAAGACCGATGGTTGTGAATGCTTTCATGTACATTGATTTTTTGACGGCGCAAAAGTATAAAAACATTGGTTCCGGGCATATTGCCTGCGAAAATTTCAAACATTTCGAGATTTCAATACCATAATCGAAAGCGCCGATATGCCCTTCCGGACATACCGACGCTTTCTCGCGAATTAACCAAACGCGTTATTACATACTTTGTGTCCAATCGTCCAAATGTCCGAATTTTCCCTCCTCGAAATCCTCGAAGGCTTGATACAATTCCTCACGCGTATTCATGACGAACGGACCGCCCGCAACAATGGATTCATTGAGAGGCTCGCCGCTCAGTACCAACAGAACAGCATCATCTTCAGCCTGCAGGTCGATATTCTCGCCGTCATTTTCGAAAAGTACAAATCGATCAACACCCGCCGATGCTTTATCGTTGATTTTCACGGATCCTTTCACCGCCAATATTCCGGTATTGTACCGTGCAGGCAATGAAATCGTTGTTTTTCCGCCTTTTTTTAACTTGATGTTGTACAATTCCATGGGCGAAAACACGGAAGCAATACCCTCCGTACCTTTGTAATTTCCGGCAACTACTTCCACCGTCCCGACATCGTCGGGAAGCGAATGCTTCGGAATTTCTCCGTAAATGAGGGTTTGATATTTGGGTTGCGTCATTTTGTGCTTTTGAGGCAGGTTTACCCAAATCTGCGCCATATGAAAATCGCCGCCGTGTTTATTAAATGCTTCTTCATGATATTCTTTGTGCAGAATGCCACCTCCGGCCGTCATCCATTGCAAATCGCCCTCGCCGATCACTCCGCCGTTTCCCGCGCTGTCATGATGCGCTATTTTTCCTTGATATGATACCGTCACCGTTTCGATACCCCGATGCGGATGCACTCCCACACCCTGCGGAATATTACTCGGCGGCCAAGCTGTCAAAGCGTTGTAATCCAATAGGAAAAAAGGACTCATCCGTTGCATGTCCATCAAACCCGGGAAAAAGTTATGTACTTTAAAACCATT
>JAVBNP010000188.1:0-10953 GCA_031551455.1 Bacteroidales bacterium
GGGCGGAGAACAAGATGCCGATAATCCCGAAGCTGCCAAGTATCTCCCCGAAATAAGAAAACTGCTTTTCGAAGGCAAAAATGACAAAGCACAGGATTTGATGTACAAAACATTTGTTTGCAAAGGCGCGGGGTCGGGACACGGAAGCGGCGCCGACGTGCCTTACGGTTGTTACCAAGTTTTGGGAAATTTGCATCTTGATTATCAATACCCTTCAAACGAAAAACCCGAAAAATACCGCAGGGAATTGTCGTTGAACAATGCCGTGGCACGAACTTCATTTGTTTTGGATAACGTGAAATACACGCGGGAATACTTTGCCGATTTTAAACGTGACGTAATGATCATTCGATTGTATGCTTCCGAAGCCGGGATGCTGAATTTTCACGTCGGAATCGATCGCCCCGAAGCGTTTGAAACAATCATCGACGACAACGATTTGGTAATGAAAGGCCAATTGAACAACGGTACCGACGGAAAAGGAATGCGCTATATTGCACGGGTGAGAATCAAATTGACGGGGCCGGGACACGTTGAAGGCAAAGATGACCAATTGCAGGTATCCGGAGCACAAGAAGCCGTGGTGATAATCTCTGCAACAACGGATTACAAGGATCCCGCATTCGAATCGACATGCATGCAACTGCTTAGTCGTGCCGGCGACGAGAGTAAATATACCACCGTAAAAGCGCAACATTCGGATGCATATCGCGAATATTTCAATCGGATGAGTTTGAAATTGAAGGCACATGACGGTAGAGACACCATGCCCGTCAATCGTAGGCTGATTGCTTTCGCCGCCGACCCGACGGATAACGGATTAGTCGAATTATATTTTCAATACGGCCGTTACTTGCTCATATCGAGTGCGCGACCGGGATTGTTACCGCCCAATTTGCAAGGGCTTTGGGCCAATACGGTTCAAACGCCGTGGAATGGTGATTACCATTTGGATATCAACGTTCAGATGAACCATTGGCCTGCCGAAGCGACCAATCTTTCGGACCTGCACCGCCCGTTGCTTCGCTTGACCGGACGATTAGTGGAACCGGGAACGAAAACCGCAAAAGCGTTTTACAATGCCGACGGATGGGTAGCACATGTGATAACCAACATTTGGGGATTTACCGCACCGGGCGAACATCCGTCGTGGGGTGCAACCAATACGGGCGGTGCTTGGTTATGCGCACATCTGTGGGAACATTACGACTTCACCCGCGACAGACAATACTTGCAACGAGTGTATCCCGCATTGAAAGGAGCTGCCGAATTCTTT
Source organism: Bacteroidales bacterium (assembly GCA_031551455.1). Lineage (GTDB taxonomy): Bacteria > Bacteroidota > Bacteroidia > Bacteroidales > UBA4181 > JAIRLS01. The sequence goes on from JAVBNP010000188.1 coordinate 1,277, forward strand.
TTGAACACTTTGGTAACCGAACCGAAACACGGATGGCTGGTCACCGCTCCGACAACATCGCCCGAAAATGCTTTTTACATGCCGGGAACAAAGAAATCGGTCAGCATCTGCATGGGATCGACAATGGACAATCAAATCGTTCGGGAGCTTTTCGAAAATACGGCAACGGCAGCGCAAATTTTGGATGTCGACGCCAATTTTCGCGAACGTTTGTTGAAAGCGGCGGCAAAACTGCCGCCCAATCGCATAGGAAGCGATGGACGTTTAATGGAATGGCTCGAGGAATATGAAGAAGTCGAACCTCGCCATCGGCATGTATCGCATCTTTACGGATTGCACCCCGGCAACCAAATAACACCCGCCGGCACTCCCGATTTGGCGGCAGCAGCTCGAAGATCGCTCGATATTCGCGGCGACGGAGGCACCGGATGGTCTCGCGCTTGGAAAATCAACTTTTGGGCTCGGCTCGGCGACGGCGATCGGGCATATAAGCTGCTTCGCAATTTGTTGACCCCGGCAAACGATACTGCGATAACATACACCGCTGCACGAGGCGGAACATATCCCAACCTGTTTTGTGCGCATCCGCCGTTCCAAATCGACGGTAATTTCGGCGGTTGTTCGGGTATTGCGGAAATGTTGCTGCAAAGCCATTCGGGCGTCATCGAATTGTTGCCGGCGCTTCCCGAAATAATGTCGGAAGGCTCGTTTGACAAAATGTGTGTGAGAGGATGCGCCGAAATCAGCGCCGCATGGAAAGATCGGCATTTAACTTTCGCCCGATTGAAAGCCGGCACCGATAACACGTTCAAATTAAAGATACCCGATTACATTCACGAAGTTACTTTCGAAAAAGACAAAAAACCGTTTGAAGCAACCATCACCGACGGAATTGCCGAATTGATATTAAAGAAAGACGAAACGGTACAGATTATGTTTTCGGAAAAAATACCCGAAGGGTTGTGATATAAAATTCGGCGAATTTAATGTCGTAAAATAAAGGGAAATCGATCAACGGTCATACATTAATATCATCGGAAATAGACATACTACTGTCGTGCCAACGACGAAATGACGGTATCGCTGTTAAAAGCACGAAGTGGTGGCATAGCATAACCGAGGATTAAAATCCTCGGAATCGGATACGGGAACCGAGCACGAGTCACAAAGTGACGGCATAGTTGATAAGGTATCGCCGCTACGCGGCTCGGGATCGGTTGGCACATTCGGTTTCCGGGGGTTATCAATCCCCGTTTACAAAAATTTCGTCACTATGTGACTTTTATGCTGATCATCCCGGCATATTGTCATTGACACGACACTACTATAAATTTGGTATCGGAATGCCGACTTCCGATAACCGATATTGTCGCGTAAAAATAAATCGGACGACGTATAAAACGACCATAAACGGCAACGAAGTAATACAAAAACGCCATCAAACATGTGTAGAATTTAATCATAAAAAGCAAAACCTAACAGGTTTTGAAAACCTGTTAGGTTTCCATCTTGATAGCAACTTAGTATAACAACACAAAAGTACTGTTACTTGATTATTTTTTTTGAATAAGCTTGTTTTTATTTATACTCAATAAAAATTATTCTGTTTTTATGTACCTTTGCACCCAATGTTGAGTGAAAGCAAATAGCATTATGTATCAACACATTAAAATAATCATCATACACGGAATGCGTCACTGCATTTTCCGAATTATTTATTCGTAATATGCATTTATCCGACCTGCATACGGGAGAAAAGGGCACAATCATCAAAGTGAGGGGACGGGGATCCTTTCGCAAACGAATCATGGACATGGGTTTCATCAAAGGTATGGACGTGGAAGTGATTTTGAATGCTCCTTTGAAAGATCCCATCAAATATCGGGTGATGGATTACGAGGTTTCGTTGCGCCGCAGCGAGGCCGAGTTGATTGACGTAACCACCGGTGAAATACAACCGGAAGATGCGACCTTCGGCAACGGTCACGAGACGTTATCCGAATCGATTTACCGCGAATTTTCAACCGATTATTCGGACAAACACATTCATGTGGCTTTGGTGGGTAATCCCAACGCCGGAAAAACATCGTTGTTCAACGTGGCTTCCGGCGCGCACGAGCATGTAGGTAATTACGGCGGCGTGACCATCGACGCCAAAGAAGGAACGTTCAGACACAAGGGATACACCTTCAAAATCGTCGATTTGCCCGGAACATATTCTTTGTCGGCATATTCTCCCGAAGAAATATACGTGCGACGTTACCTCACGGAACAATCGCCCGACATTGTCGTTAATGTGGCGGCGGCGTCCAATTTGGAACGTAACCTGTACCTCACCACGCAACTCATCGATATGGACACGTATATGGTGATTGCGTTGAACATGTACGACGAATTGGAAAAAAGCGGCAGCAAATTCGACTACGAAACATTCGGTAAAATGATCGGCGTGCCCGTTGTTCCAACGATATCGGTCAACGGACGGCGCGGCGTGATGAATTTGTTCGATCGCATCATCGGCGTGTACGAGGAACGCGAACCGGACATGCGGCACATCCACATCAATTACGGCGAAGTACTCGAAAAAAGCATTGCTAATGTTCGTAAGGAGCTGAAAGAAAAAACCGATATCGAAAAAACATATTCCAAACGTTATCTGTCCATTACCTTATTGGAACATGATCGGGAAACCGAACGTTTTATCGGCTCGTTGCCGCAACACGAAGAAATACTTCAAGTCCGAAACACGGAAACGCACCGAATCGAACACTTGCTGCACGAGGACAGCGAATCGGCTTTTGCCAATGCTCGCTACGGATTCATCGCCGGAGCGCTCAAAGAAACGTATATCGAAAATCCGGACAAGCAACCCGGTATTACCGAATTGATCGACCCGATCGTTACCAACAAATATTTCGGTTATCCCATTTTTCTCTTCTTTATGTGGCTGATGTTTTCCGGAACATTTATTCTGGGTACATACCCGCAAGCATGGATCGAAGCGGGCGTCGGTTGGTTGGGTGAATTTATCGGATCGCACATGGCCGAGGGATCGCTCAAAGATCTGCTCATCGACGGAATTATCGGCGGAGTGGGCGGCGTTATTGTGTTTCTGCCCAATATTGTGATTTTGTATTTTTTCATTTCGCTGATGGAAGATTCCGGTTATATGGCCCGAGCCGCATTCATCATGGACAAAATCATGCATAAAATGGGACTTCACGGCAAATCGTTCATTCCCTTGGTGATGGGCTTCGGATGCAATGTTCCCGCCATCATGTCCACACGATCCATCGAAAGCCGCAACAGTCGAATGATTACCATATTGGTTAATCCGTTGATGTCGTGCAGCGCGCGTTTACCGGTGTACATTTTGCTGGCCGGAGCGTTTTTTCCCAACATGGCCGGAACCATCATGCTGATACTTTATGCCACGGGTAGCTTGTTGGCCGTATTGATGGCCAAACTGTTCAAACGATTTCTGTTTCCCGAAGAAGACATACCTTTCGTAATGGAATTGCCACCCTACCGCAGACCGACGACCTCATCGGTTGTTCGGCATATGTGGCAAAAAGCCCGACAATATCTGCAAAAGATGGGAGGTATCATTTTAACGGCTTCCGTCGTGATATGGTTTCTCGGTTACTTTCCCCGGGAAACGACTTCCGTCAAAAAATACGAAGCACTGATTGAGCAAGCCGAAATCGAAGGAAACGACGATAAGGTCGTCCTGCTGAAACACGAACAAAAAACGGCACATCAAGAAGAATCGTACATCGGTCGTATCGGGAGTTTTCTGGAACCCGTACTGCGTCCGATCGGTTTCGATCAAAGAATTTCCGTCAGCTTGCTCAGCGGAATGGCGGCCAAAGAAGTTGTTGTCAGCACATTGGGCGTTCTTTTTTCCGGTGACGAAAACGAACAACAACTGCCCGTTAAATTGAAAGCGGCCCGCAATGCCGACGGTTCACCCGTTTTTACGCCGCTCATCGCTTTATGCTTGATGCTGTTCGTTTTGATCTATTTCCCCTGCATTGCAACCGTCACAGCCGTCAAAAACGAATCGGGTTCGTGGAAATGGGGCGCTTTCGTTATTCTTTACACGACGATTTTGGCTTGGGTGGTGTCGTTTCTCGTGTATCAAACAGGTGTGTTATTGGGATTTTGAACTTGAGCAAAATATTATTTCGTTTTTTTCCCGAAGAAACATTCCAACACTTTTATTCGTATCTTTGCACCCGAAAATATCCGTAAACAATGTCATCAACGATGCTTTTCATCAGCGGAGGCGAAATTTTCGTAATTCTGCTTGCCATTTTGATTTTTTTCGGCGCCGATAAAATTCCGGAATTTGCCCGAATGATGGGTAAAGGAGTTCGCGAGTTCAAGAAAGCGACAGACGATATCAAGCGTGAATTGAACGAGAACACTTCGGGCGTGATGAACGATATTAAATCCATTAGGGAGGATGTGACAAATACCTTGACCAAGGAAATTTCCGAACCGATGGAAAAAACCGTCAACGAAACGGCCGGCGCGCTCGAAGAATACAAAAACACGTATAATCCCGATTATTACTACAATAATCAAGACTATAACATCGGCGGAAACAACGAATATCAAGCCGAAATGAAATCCGATGATAAAAAAGGGTTGGCCGAAACGACCGCAGATGCTTCGGAAAACCAATCGGTCGGAGAATCGGAAAACACCGCAGCCAAAACAACCGATGCATGATCAGTTGCGAAAACATCGTCAAATCGTACGGCAATCTGCAAGTCCTCAAGGGTATCGACATTCAAATACCGAAAGGTAAAATCGTTTCCATTGTCGGAGCCAGCGGAGCCGGCAAAACCACTTTGCTGCAAATACTCGGCACGTTAAGTCGGCCCGATTCGGGAAAAGTATTCATTGATCAAAAAGAAGTAAGCCGACTGAGCGAAAAAGAAATTTCCCGATTCCGCAATCGAAACATCGGTTTTGTATTCCAATTCCATCACCTTTTACCCGAATTCACGGCCCTCGAAAACGTCTGTATCCCCGCATACATCAACGGTCTGCCGAAAGCGAAAGCGGAACAAAAAGCCAAAGATTTGTTAACGTTTCTCGGATTGTCGGAACGCATGACGCACAAGCCTGACGAACTTTCGGGCGGCGAACAACAACGCGTGTCGGTGGCCCGTGCACTCATCAACGACCCGACGGTAATTTTTGCCGATGAACCTTCCGGTAACTTGGATTCTCGAAACAAACAGGAACTGCACTCCTTGTTTTTCACGTTACGCGATACGTTCGGCCAAACATTCGTGATCGTAACACACGATACGCACTTGGCTGAAATGTCCGACATTCAATACGAAATGAATGACGGAAAAATTGTGAATCATTAATCGTAAAACACCAATGATGAAAAATATGTCGGAACATGCATTCGTAAAATGCATGAACGCATGCGTCATTGAATCTTTTGAATTATCATTCGATGCAAGTTGTCATCATCAAATATAATGCGGGCAATATTTTTTCCGTCGATTATGCGTTGCGACGTTTGGATATAAAAGCGGAAATAACCGACGATCCTCAAAAAATACAAACGGCCGACAAGGTGATATTCCCGGGAGTGGGCGAAGCTTCCACCACCATGGAATATTTGCGTCGTTGCCGATTGGATGATGTGATTTGCGGTTTAAAACAACCCGTCCTCGGAATTTGTATCGGAATGCAGCTTCTGTGCCGCATTTCGGAAGAAGGAAATACATCCTGTTTGGATATATTCGATGATGAAGTGAAACGTTTTGTTCCCTCGCCGGGTATCAAAGTGCCGCACATGGGATGGAACAGCCTGCAAAACATGCATTCGCCTTTATTCGACGGACTGCCCGATAATCCGTACGTATACTTTGTTCACAGCTACTATGTTCCCGTCGGAACACATACCGTCGCAATTTCGGAACATCCACACGCGTTTACCGCGGCATTGCAACGCGACAATTTCCATGCGTTGCAGTTTCATCCCGAAAAAAGCGGAGAAGCGGGAGAAATCATTTTGAGAAATTTTATCCGAAAAGTTTGAGAGCCTGTTTAAAAATGAATTAAAAGTACTGTTTGGCTAAAGCCGATATGATTTTGTTCATTTGTCCGTCAACTAAAGTTAACGGCAATGGTTTGATTTTCTATTCATTGCCGTTGGCTTTAGTCAATGGATTGAGGACAAATAAACCGAAAGGGCTTTAGCCAAAATAATTTTCGATTTGGATAAGACATAAATTTAAACAGGCTCTGATTTGTCCGGGATTTAATTATTGTTGTATTTCCCGACGAAAACAACCGACAACGACTTCCCGTCAAACTTTTCGAAAGCAACAACATGATTTTTCGTTTTTTTAAGAAGAAAATCTCATTTGGATGTTTATCTTTGCGGGGTTTTTAAATCTTTAATTTATTTTGACGAATGAAAAAACTCAATTTGGTTCATATCCCCAAAAGCATTGCCTTTATTGCCGTTGTTGCAGCCTTTTTATTTGCCTGTAACGGTCAAAAAACAACGGAATCGGGAACTCAAAATACGACCGGTTCCGAGACAGCAAGCATCAGCGCCATTGCCGACGGAAGTATTGTTTATGTCAACATCGATTCGTTGATGCAGAATTACCAAATGGCCGTTGATTTGGGCAACGAATTGGCCGAAAAAACAAAAAAATTGGATGCCGAGCTTACCAATAAACAAAAGAAACATCAAAGCAACATCAACGATTTTCAAAATAAAGCGCAAAAAGGTCTCGAAACCCGTGCAAAATTGGCAGAAATAGAACAACAATTGATGGCCGATCAGCAGGGATTGATGCAACTGAGCGAAAATTATCGCATGCAATTGGGCGAAGAACAAGGTGTCATGCAACGCAAAGTGTTGCAAGCCATCATGGATTTTCTAAAGGAATACAATAAAGATAAAGGCTATCAATATATCCTTGCCAACTCGTTTGGAAGCAACGTGCTTTATGCCAATCCGGCACTCGATATCACCGCTTCCGTATTGGAAGGCATTAACGCAAAATATAAAGCGGAACATCCCGCCGCCACGCCGAAAAAATAACCGAAATTCGATTTTCGAACATAAAACCGACTTGAAGCTACGGCTTTAAGTCGGTTTTATGTTTTCGCTTTTATCGCATGATGATGACACTTTCTCCGAAAACGATCTTGTTATCGACCGCTTACTTTGCTCCGATACGATATTATGCATTGTCGGCATCGGAGGAGTTAACCGTAATCATCGAAAAACACGAACATTACAACAAACAATCGTATCGAAATCGTTGTACCGTATATTCGGCCAACGGATTGCTCGATCTTATTGTTCCCGTTGTCAAAAACGCAACTCCGAAAATTGCGATTACCGAAACGGAAATTTCGTATGATACACCCTGGCAAAAGCTCCATTTCAAGACAATCGAATCGGCTTATCGACGATCCCCTTTCTACGAATATTATATGGATGACTTGTCGATTTTTTTCGAAAAACGGTTTCGCTTTCTGTACGATTACAACATGCAAATCATGCATACGTTGTTCGACTTGATGAAAATACCTTTTCGCGTTCGGGAAAGTTCGTCGTACATGGAACCGGGCATCGGAATTCTCGATTTGCGCGACGGCATACACCCGAAAGAAAAGAAACAAATACCCGATATCAGTTATATTGCACCGCACTACACACAGGTATTTGCCGACAAGTTCGGATTTAAATCCGATTTGAGCATATTGGACTTATTGTTCAATACGGGTCCCGAGGCAAAAGAACACTTGAACATTCAAAAAGAAACATGACCGAATCCGCACGATTTTTGTTATCTTTGTGAATTAGTATTTTAATACCGCAATAATCAATATTTAATTCATCATATCATGAGTATCAAATATCAAATTCGTTACGCATCGCACCCCGCGGATGCCAAATGCTACGACACCAAAAGGCTCAGAGAAGAGCATTTGATCGAGATCGTCTTCGCAAAAGACGAAATCAATTTGGTTTATTCCATGCACGATCGTTTCATTGTCGGCGGAGCATATCCCGTCGGCAAAGCGCTTCAACTCGAAACCATCGATCCGTTGAAAGCTCCCAATTTTCTGCATCGTCGCGAATTGGGCGTTATTAATATCGGCGGTTCGGGAAAAATAAAAGTCGGTAACGAAGAATATGCCATCGGTCACAAAGAAGCCCTGTATGTCGGTTGCGGCAGTCATGAAGTAATTTTCTCGAGCGACAACGCTTCGCAACCCGCCAAGTTTTATTTCAACTCGGCTCCCGCTTATAAGTCACTGCCGGCACGTAAAGTTACCTTAGCCGATGCAGTGGTGGCCGACATGGGTTCGCTGGAAACGGCTAACGCTCGTCGCATCAACAAATTACTAACCCGCGAAGTGGTTGAAACCTGCCAAGTGCAAATGGGTATGACCGAACTGCAACCCGGCAGCGTGTGGAATACCATGCCGGCGCATACACATCTTCGCCGCATGGAAGCGTATTTCTATTTCGAAGTACCGCAAGGACAAGCCGTTTGCCATTTCATGGGCGAACCGAACGAAACGCGTCATATTTGGATGAAGAACGAACAGGCGGTGATTTCGCCTGCATGGTCGATTCATTCGGGCGCCGGAACCAATAATTACACCTTCATTTGGGGTATGGCCGGCGAAAATCTGGATTACGGCGATATGGATATCGTTCCGCCCGACGGATTATTGTAAACGTTTCAAACAACCGAAAAGGAAACCGATACGGTTTCCGTGCGATAAGCATTTTTTCGACAAATTAGCCGGAAAAATGCTTATCTTTGTTTCGGCTAATTATATATCGAGCACATGATCAAATACATATCGAAACCATCTTTATCAAATATCTTTTCCGGATGTCGAATTGTTCCGGCAATATTTTTCGTTTTTGTTTTCCTTTTTGCAGCCTGCAGCAAAGACGATATTCCCGATCCGTATTCGCCAATCAGTTTACCGAATATACGGCAGATTAATTTCATTTCCGGGAACGATTCGAGCATTTATTATTTTGATACGAAGATGATCTTGACTTCGGGAAGGGATAACACAAATAGTATTAATGAAAAAGAATCGTTTACGATGCAATATGCGGAAAGCGGGCAATTGACGGGCGCCGCTTACGAATATGTCATCGGAGGACGAAATCAACCGCGTACGGTTACGTACTCGCGAAACGATCGGAACATGGTATCGCAAGTAACCGATGGATCATCGCAAAGTATATCATTAACCTATGATGACCTTTATCGTCTATTACAAATAACGGTTTCGCAAAGTTCGACGGTTGTTCGCTACACCATTGAATACGATGGACAATCCAATGTATCGTCGGTGGAAACTTATCAAAACACACCTTCCGATACATATACCAAAGTCGTATACGGTAATTATGACAGTAAGTCCAACCCTTTTCGTTATTTGGTAAATGTCTTTTATGCACCAACTTTCTCATCGAAATACGGCCCGGTTTGTTATTACAACATTCCGTTCGGCATGCTTCTTTCCGTCAACAATCCCGGAAAAGCGGATAATTATGTAAAAAGCGGCAACGATTATGTCCCGACGGGCGACGGTTATACGTACGAATACAGCGAATTTAACGAATACGGCTCTCCGACGCACAT
>JAVBNP010000146.1:0-7500 GCA_031551455.1 Bacteroidales bacterium
TTATTCCTTTTATTTTTTATCGGTTGCCTCTTTAGCCCCTGCCAACAAATCCGCAATTTTTACAATCATCCTTTTCAAACGCTCCGCATCTTCTTTTTGGTTGATGTCGATGTTGCAAAATTTAGATTGATTGCGATGCAATCTCAAGTAGTGAATGCTTGAGATCAAAATAGCGGCGATCACTTCCAAATCAATATCCGTATCTTTAAAATACCGCTGAAATCGTTGCAACATATTATGCGCCATTCCCTCCCGAAGTTCGGCAATATATTTGGGAATACCTTTATCTCCGGACAATTCCCAACGCAAAAAAGCTTGTAATTCCTCATTTTTCATCACCGCGTCGAACTGATGCAAAATCATATTCTTCCCCGTTTCGATCAATTCGGTCTCGTTTTCGTTTACCGGGTCTTTAAAAACGCCCAACCAATAATCATTGGCAAGTACATATTGTTCCAACAAATTATTAAAACTGCCGAAATGGTAATAAAGTGAGGATTTATCGACGCCCGCAACTTCGGCAACCCTGTTAACCCCCAATTTTTGATATCCTTCCTTTCGTAATATCGTTCCTACGGCTTTCAAAAACTTTTGTTTGCTTACAAGTTTTTTTCGTGTGCTTGTACCGTTTTTTCTTTCTTTTCTCATTTCGCCAAATTATAATTAACATCTTATAATTTTGCAAATATACATGAATCTTGTAGATAACAATGATTTATCCGACATTTTATTTCGTTTCTTGTTCCACCGGCAGTAAGCAACAATGAACATCTTTTATCTCGGCGAGTTTATGCTATCACACAATCTTTCGATGACCTTCAAATATTTTGATAACTTTGTAAATATTTCGGATAACGGAAACAATTGATTCAATGGACGAAAAACAAAATATTCTCGATAAAAGGTATTTGGCGATGGCACGTATCTGGGGGCAAAATTCATATTGTCGGCGTCGAAAAGTGGGTGCTTTGCTGGTGAAAGACAAAATGATCATTTCGGACGGATATAACGGCACCCCGTCGGGTTTCGAAAACATTTGCGAAGACGATGCCGGCGTCACCAAGCCGTATGTGCTTCATGCCGAGGCAAACGCCATTACCAAGGTAGCCAAATCGAACAACAGCAGCAACGGATCCACGTTATATGTTACGGCATCTCCGTGTTTGGAATGTGCCAAGTTGATCATACAATCGGGTATCAAACGGGTAGTATACGGAGAAATGTATCGTATCGACGACGGCATTCGACTGTTGCAACGTGCCGGTGTGGAAGTGATGTTTGTCGAATGCAACATACCGGAAGAATTGTCGGCAAAAATCGGCGATAATACCGTCGAACAATAATCAAAAACGGAGTATGGAGATCAAAAACAGAAAAACGGATGCGTTATTGCCGCTGATCATTTCGTTGACATTGGTTGCGGGTATTCTCATCGGATTGAAATTCGCAAATGTAACGGGCGAAAGCAATAATCGCGGATTGTTTTTTTATTCGCCGTCGAATAAAATGAATCAAGTGCTCGATTTGATCGTTAGTTCATATGTGGACAACGTATCCGTCAATACGCTCGAAGAAGATGCCGTTAAGGGTATGTTGAAAAACTTGGACCCTCACTCGCGATATATTCCCGCGACAGATTTGGTTGCCGAAAATGAGCCCATTGAAGGTAATTTTTCGGGTATCGGCGTTCGGTTCAATATGATGAATGACACGCTGGTTATTATCAACACCGTCCCGAAAGGTCCTTCCGAAAAGGTCGGTATCATGTCCGGCGATCGCCTTATTCGGGTTAACGACTCGTTGGTTGCGGGAGTGAAAATGCACAGCGACGATATCGTCAAAATGTTGAAAGGAAAAACCGGTACAAAAGTAAAAGTAAGCATTCAACGAAACGGATCGAGCGAATTGCTCGCATTCAACGTCACGCGCGATAAAATTCCCTTGTACAGCGTTGATGCGGCATACATGGCAACACCCGAAATAGGATATATTAAAGTCAACAAATTTTCGAAGACAACCCTGCGGGAATTCACGGATGCATGCAATCAATTAAAAAACAAGGGGATGAAAAAGATGATCCTTGACCTGCGCGACAACGGCGGCGGATTGATTGACGCCGCAACGGGAATGTCGGAATTGTTTCTTCCCGCCGGAAAATTGATCGTGTACACCGAAGGTAACGAACGTCCCCGCACCGATTATTATGCAAGCGGCAAAGGCAGATTATTCATCGACACGGATTTGGTGTTGTTGATTAACGAAGGTACGGCTTCCGCAGCCGAAATAGTGGCGGGCGCCATTCAAGACAACGATCGGGGAACCGTTATCGGACGCCGCAGCTTCGGAAAAGGACTTGTTCAAGAACAACTCGAACTTTCCGACGGCTCGGCCCTGCGACTTACCGTTGCCCGTTATTATACACCCACGGGACGATGCATTCAAAAACCCTACGATCGGGGTGACGATGAATATTTTAACGAGTTAAGCGAACGATATTCCCACGGCGAAATGACTCAAGTGGACAGCGTTCATTTTGACGATTCTTTGAAATACGTTACGCCGAACGGCAAAATCGTATACGGCGGAGGCGGCATCATGCCGGATATTTTCGTTCCGATGGATACATCCGTTTATTCCGGATATTACGATCGGATTATCCGCAGAGGATTGATGTATCGATTTTCATTCGACTATACCGATAAACACCGCAAGGAGTTGAACAATTGTTCGGATTATCAAACATTGGAGGCCCTTTTATACAAAAAGAACGTATTGAACGAATTTATTCTTTTTGCGGCCAAACAAGGTGTTGCCCGCAACGAAAAAGATCTTCGAATTTCAGGATCGAGTATCGAAAATACGATTGTAGCCTACATTGTACGGAATATGTTTGACGACAGCGGATTCTATCCTGTCCTCAACCAAACCGATATCATGGTGAAAAAAGGCATAGAACAATTAACAACGATTAATTAACAATGAATAATCGTAAATTTAAATTTACAGATATATTAAATCGTTAATCCATTAAATTGAAACGTTTCATCGTAGCCGTAACCGGAGCCAGCGGTTCCCTGTATGCCGAACTTTTGCTGGATCGATTGCACCGACTGATGCTTGCCGGGCAAATCGATCAAGCGGATGTTGTATTTTCGGACAAAGGAAAAGAGGTGTGGGCACACGAAATCGGTTCGTTACCGGATCATCTTCCTTTTAAAGTTTACGAGAACCACGATTTCAATGCACCTTTCGCTTCGGGCAGTTCGCTTTACGACACCATGATTGTATGCCCCTGTTCCATGGGTACCATGGGACGCATTGCCAACGGACTTTCCGACACACTGATCACTCGTGCGGCCGACGTAATGCTGAAAGAACGGCGCCGGTTGATTTTAGCCGTTCGCGAAACCCCCGTACATTTGATTCATCTCCGCAACATGCAATTGCTTGCGGAAGCAAACGCCATCATCGCCCCGGCTTCGCCGTCGTTTTATTCGCATCCGAAAACGATCGAAGAACTTGCCGGCACGGTTACGGACAGATTACTCCAATTGGCCGGGTTGGAAATAGATACCTACCGTTGGAAAGATTCAACATAAACGAACCGGAATAATCGAATTTTTAAAATTATGGAAATGCAAGTAAAGTACGATTGCGAAGGTATCGACTTCGCGGAAGTGGCAAAAGTTTTGCAAATTGTGGGAATGGCCCACCATTCGGCGGAAATCCATCGTCGTGCGTTTGAAAACAGCGCCGTAAAAGTTTTTCTGTTAAATACCAACAATCAATTAATCGGTTTCGGAAGGGCCATCAGTGACAATGCTTATCAAGCCGCAATGTACGATATTGCCGTTGTTCCGCAATATCAAAGCGAAGGATACGGACAACTTATCGTGAAGGAGATCCTCGAAAAATTGCCGAACATAAACGTAATGTTGTATGCCATGCCTCGAAAAGAAAAATTTTACCAAAAGTTCGGATTTAAAAAAATGCGAACGGCAATGGCTCGTTTTCAAAATTCGGATACAATGATTGCCAAAGGGTTCATCGAAAACGAATAACATATCGTTTTACTGATAAACCGGATAATATCATTTCTTAGAGTGAAACAATATGATTGGTTACTGCAATCTGTTTTATAATGATGCATTGTGGCATAAATGCAATACAAAGTAAAAGAGCCGCAGGACATGATTCCTCCTGCGGCTCAAATAATTTTAACGCTTATTTTAAGTAAGTGCGATAAAAACCGGTAAATCTTTCTACAGCTTTATCCACATATTTGGGATTATCATACAAATCGAAATGGGATGCTCCTTCCATCACCAATAAATCTTTTTGGGTTGATGCCGCCCGTTCGTACAACTCATGTCCATCCTTGTTAGAGCCGAAAGCGCCTTGTTTACTTCCTACAATTATTTGCAAAGGTTGGGTAAGTAGCATTTCAACCAGATAAAAAGCGTCAAATGCCATCACAGCATCCATACTGATAAAACGCATTTTGTTTTCCCAACGGGGATAACCATTCCGCGGTGTACGGTAGTAATCATACCCTTCGCGAAAGTCGATATCGTCTGCATCTTTATATTCGTCCGGCATCCAGGGAACGATCATCGGTTCTGCTCCACGTGCTTCGGCGGTGCGTTGTGCAGCTATCATTTCAAGGGTTGCTATCGTTGCTTCACTTCCGGCGGCTCTGTTTTCCCTGCCTCCATTAACGGGCACTGATGTCGCCACGGCTCTGATGCGGCGTTCTGTCATTGCAGCACTGACAGCATAGCCGCCACCCGCACAAATACCCAATATTCCGATACGGTTTTCATCCACATACGGAAGAGTAGTCAGGTAATCGACGGTACTTCGGATATCTTCCACGCGTGCTTGAGGGTCTTCTTTATAGCGGGGTTCGCCTCCGCTTTCGCCCTGATAAGAGGCATCTATGGAAATGGTTATGAACCCGTTTTCCGCCAATTTTCTCGCATAAAGACCTGCTGTCTGTTCTTTGGCTCCACCTGCGGGTGGGACGGTTATAACGGCTGCATATGTTTTCTCTTCATCAAAACCAGTAGGAAAATAGACATTACCTACGACGTTGATACCTATCATGTTTTTAAAAGACACCTTTTGCGGTGTACTCTGTGCGTTGAGACCATTGTGGGCTGACACTGAAATTGCTATTGCTGCCATAATCAATTTAAAGTTTTTCATTTGATTTAAACTTATTACTATTAAACTCCGGTGCAAAGGTAAAAAGAGAGCCGCAAGCGGTGGTTTCGCCTGCGGCCCGAAAAACTTTATTGAAAAGGCCGATTTCCGTTCATCTTTATCGTGAAAAATCTTTTCCTCTGCCCGCACTACCAAACATTTTCGTGAATCCTGTCCTCCACTTTGATGACCTTTTGCTTGCAGATGTGTGCATCCTCCGCCGCGTAGCCAATGGCGAGAAAGCAGTTGAACTCGTATCCTTCGGGAGCGCCGACGGCTTGTTTCACATATTCAGGCTCATTGCCGATGGGAATACGGAATGTGCACGCCAGTCCTTCTGCCGTGGCCGCCAACAGGATGTTTTCTACTGCCGCCCATGCAGAGGCAAAATAGTTGAGCGAACTCTGGTCGGCAGGTTGGCATAGCGGACAGTCCTTCTGGCGAAAGAATGGCAGGACGAGGCAGTTGCTCTGCATGAGCATACGCTGCTGCTTGGGCAGTGCATCAACGAACATGGCATATTCATCCCTGTCCATCGAACCTTCGGCAGTTTCAAGTCTTGCCTGCTGAATCTTCCGGGTGTTCTCGGCTACCGGCGATATAATTCGGGCGATGTTCTCCCGTCCTCTTACAACGACAAATTCAAATTGGCGCAAATGGTCATTGGTAGGAGCCTTGAATGCAGCATCCAGCACTCTTTTTAATACTTCGGCACTGACTTCCCTGTCAGAAAAATCGCGGATTGTTCTTCTTCGGTTCAATACTTCATAAAAATCCATCATCATACAGTTTTTTAAATGGTTTATTTCTTTACTGATGCAAAGTTATGCCGTTTATTTGTTGTGTATTTGTGTTATTATTTCAAATATTTGTCGTAGATTCATAGTTAGTTTCTAAAATAGCCGTATGGAAGAACGACTACCCCATACCTATGGAATAACTTCTCATTTGGCTATGGTTACTCTTTTACCCTTAAGAATACTCACGGTATAAAATACTAATCCTGCCCAAACAAAGGAAAAACAGATAAGATATTCCGGACCAAAGGTTTCACCATAGACAAATACTCCAAGAAGCAGTTGAAGTGTCGGGGTTAAATATTGAAGAAATCCCATGGTGGATAGAGGAATCACCTGAGCGGATTTTCCAAACCAAAAGAGCGGAATAGCGGTAACAAGACCGCTTATAACCAATAATGCACTTGTAATGGCAGATGAGGGAAAGAAAGAAGTTGCCATATTACTTTCGGTAGTATAAAACAGGAATGCCAGGGCAAACGGAAAAACCATCATCGTTTCTGTCGTAAGTGCAGGCATGGATTCAAGATTGGCTTTCTTTTTCAATAATCCGTATAATCCGAAAGTAATAGCAAGAAGCAACGATATCCAAGGGAATTGGCCGTAACTAATTGTAAAATAGACAACACCGATAAGGGCAAGCACAACGGCTATTTTCTGCATCGTAGCCAGGCGTTCTTTTAAAAATACATAGCCTAAAAATACGTTTACCAGCGGATTGATATAGTAGCCCAAGCCGGCTTCCACAATATGATTACCGGCCACGGCGTAGATATATATTCCCCAGTTGGCACTGATAATAAAACCAGCCAAACCAAGTTTGAGTAACAGTTTAGGCTGTTTTATATAACCGATAAATGTTTGCCGGTTAGTAAACAGTACCCGGATAAATAGAAATACAAACGACCAAACGATACGGTGGGCCAGCACATTTACGGCAGGTACTCCTGTTATGGCTTTCCAAAAGAGGGGAAAAAGCCCCCAGACGACATAGCATGACAAAGCATAAATGATGCCCTGGTTATAGCTTAATTTTTTTTGATCAGATGACATTAGTTATCGGAGATATTTTTTATCCGGTGCAAAGTTACGCCATTTATTTTGTTTTATATTTGCGTTATCGTTTCGAATATTTGTTGTATATTTGTGATTAAGTCTCTAAAATACCCTATATGGAAGAAACAATTACTCCCTATGAATTACCCGATGTGGAGAACCATTCCTTCTTCTTCGTTGATATACACATCAGTCCCAAGTTGGAAGCTAAGCTGCATCAGCATGACGCTTGGGAATTGTATTATGTCACTCATGGATATGGCAATAGGATGGCCGGCGACACGGTTCAGCCTTTTTCGGCGGACGACGTGGTGCTGATTCCTCCGTCCATGATGCATCGCTGGGAGTATGTTCCCGATTCGGCGGACAAGACTGGTAATATCTGCTATCTGATGGTGGCTTTCAGTGATGCCCTCGTAGTGCGGTGCATGGAACTGTTTCC
>JAVBNP010000034.1:0-2868 GCA_031551455.1 Bacteroidales bacterium
TTATGGGACCAATGAAGTTCCCCGCATTGCCTATTGTCCCGAATATACCGATTTGTTGTCGATACCGATGGCATGCATCGTCGACCCGCAAAAACGATTCGGTTTGACGGTAGCGTTGTCGATTGCGGACACCATTCAAGATATTGATATGAAAACGGGTGCTGACGGAACCATTGTTTTCGGTCGTTATTACCACCGTATCGTAGAAAGTAATCCCGTCAATTTTGCCGTCGATTTGATCGCACACGAACCCGATTGGCGTGCCGGACTCGGATGGATGGTCGATCGTTACAAAGAATATTTTTATCCCGTGATGCCGCACGTGTTCGATTTGAACGGAACGGGCGCTTACGCAAGCAATCACGATATGGGATTCGACGTGCAAAAGATGAAGGATATGGCTTTCTCGACCAATTGGCGAGCCAGTTTCGATTTTCCGTACATGGGAATGTTTATTCCGCCGGTAAAGAACGAACATGTCAAATGGTTCTCTTATCGACATGATTCGATTTGTGCCGCCGAAATGAACGATTATGCCGAACGGATGAAATCGGCGGGATTCCATGTGTTGAGTTATTTGAATTTGAACGAATTCGGATCCGGAGTCACCTATCCGGCTCCCGCTCCGACAACGAACAATCCCGAGTTGTGGTGGAAAAATACGAACGATTATTTGTACGGAAAACTGTCCGATGCCATCCTTCGCGTGCCTGCGGAAATGAATTTGGAAGGTTGTTATTATCCCAAATCGGTAAACGGAGGACCTTTCTATACTTGGGGTGACGGTATCGTTTTGGATTGCGGTGTGCCATCATATAAGAATTTCTTGATGGAGCAGGTTCGTCGCCACTTGGATTGGTTACCTGCAACCGACGGCTTCTGTATCGATCGGTATGATTGGTGGCATTATTTCAACGAACAATACGATGACGGAATCAGTTGGTACGAAGGTAAACCGGCGCGTTCGTTGCGTACTTCGCTTTCGGAATTCATGGACGAATTTGTTCCTTTGATGCATCATGCCGGAAAGGTGATTTTCGTGAATACGCACACCAAACGAATCGATTTGTTAAAAGGCATTGACGGCATTCACGACGAATACACGCAAACGGAAGGTGCGTTGAATACCACGGCTTTTCTGGCTTTGAAAAAGCCGGCTTTGGGTTGGACATGGAACAAACGGGCCATCGAAAAATTAGGCATCGACAACTTTTTTCAAAAGTTCCTTTATATGGGCGTATTTCCGATGTGTCCTTTTCCGGGCAACGACCACTCGTTACGTCCCGATCCGTGGACGGACCAAGCATATCTCGACTATGGTCCGTTGATGCAACAAATGAAATATCGCAAGTGGGTACTTTCTCCCGACCCGATCACGGTGATAAGTCGCAATGCCAAAGCCAACATTTTCGAAATTCCCGAAGGGTATATCGTGCCGGTGGTTTACGCAACGGCGGAAATCGTCGAGTTGGCGTTGCCGGTGTTGGGTTCCGGTAAATGGCAAGCGGAAGTTTTTTACCCGGGCGAAAAACAACCCGTTAAATCGGAATTAAGCCGAAACGGTCGGAGTTTTACGTTGAAAATTCCCGTAAAACGCAATTGTGCGATGGTACGTTTAATATCCATATAACCGAAATTACGATTATTCGATCAAATACCGTCAACGATCATGAAAACAATCATTATCGTACTGTTATTTATCGGTACGACTTTTACGGCAATCGGGCAAACCGTAAAAGCATTTAACATCGATTATAATTGGGATCCCGGCGGAGGGTATATCAATAACTTTGCCGCACCCGGATTGTGGGCCGACGCCGATCCCGCCGAATTGATGCAATGGTACGAGGATTTGGGCTGCAATGCCGTACATTCCTTTGCCGTTTCGTGTAACGGGTACTCATGGTATAAAAATGGCGTCATTGCGGAACAACCGGGACTGAAACACGATTTTCTGACCGAAATGGTTCGAATCGGTCGAAAAAAGAACATCAAAGTTTTCGGTTATTATTGTGTCGGGGCCAATACCAAATGGGGGCTCGATCATCCCGACTTGAGTTACGGCACTCCTTCGGCGCCGCATATACCTTTCACCAATGCTTATTTGGATTATTTGTGTGCTTCCGTCAAAGATGCCATCATTAAAACCGACATGGACGGCATTATGTTGGATTGGATTTGGACGCCGGCGGGATATAAAGAACCATATAAACCAGTTAAATGGTTAGAATGCGAAAAAGAAATGTATCGGGAATTGATGGGAAAGTCATTTCCGGGTGCGGAAAATGTTTCTCGACAAGAAGAAGCGATTTTTCGTGCCAAATCGATTGCACGTTGTTGGGATCGGATTTATGAAGCCGTCAAATCGACCAAACCGAACTGTTTAATTTGGATTACCTGCAACAACATTAAAAGCCCGGATGTAGCTTACTCGAAGATGTTTCGGCAAACGGATTGGTTAATGAACGAAGCCGGAGATGTCGAAAGTACCGAAGCGATGATGAAGATGGTTCGCAAAGAAACGGTTTTGATTACTTGTTTAGCCGAATGGAATGGTCAAGATCCGGTTAAAGTAGCCAAAGAAGCCGTTAAATCGGGCGTATCGCTTTACGGTTTTACCAAACCGATTGTCGGGTATATGATGCCTCCCGTGTATATGTACCAAAATCATCCGATCGATACGTTTAGAGGTGATAATCGAAATCTGTCCGTTTTGGTAAGAGCGTTTAAAGGCTTACCGATTGAAAATCGGTAAAAACAGTATAGTTTCCGATTTTTCTCTAATCCGTATAACGTGATATTTGTACAAACAAAAACTCCGAGATGTTCATCATCTCGGAGTTTTTGTTATAGGTTATTGTTTTTTCA
>JAVBNP010000106.1:0-7635 GCA_031551455.1 Bacteroidales bacterium
CCCAGCCATGCATGACCACCACGATCACGACCATGAGCATGACCACCACGGCCACCACCATGCGCACGAGCATGATCACGGGCCCACGCGCGACGTTGAGCCGGCGTCCCGGAAGGACAGCTTAATATAGGGGAATTCCGGGATGAAGATAGAGGGAAGAATAGGGATGTTATTTTGTTTTCATTCCTTAATCGAAATTCGCATAATTTCTTTTTCGGTTTGCTTTGAGAAATCATCCGCATCCATACCTTTTGCTTTCACGGAAAGCATGTTCCGCTCCCGTTCGATGATGATGTAAAAAAAGCGAAGACGTTCATCGGGAGGCATTAAGTCGTAATATCGTTGTTTTTCATGCGACAACAGCGGTTGACGCAATCCGCCACCTCCGCCGATGACGAGGAAATTCTTCCCGTATCGTCGGAACCGTTCCAAATTGTGCGAATGTCCGCTCAGAAATAACACCGCTTTAGGTGTTGCCGCGTATACGGGGATCAGCCGTTTCTGTACTTCTTTGGCGGGTCCGACGCCCGTACTGTTGGTATAAGGCGATTGATGAACACATACGATGATTGCCCGTACCGCCGGATCGTGTTGCAACGAATCCATGCAATGTCGATAACGTTCGGCCTGTTCTTCTTTTTGTTTGCGACTCAATTTCCCGTAATTGGTATCGAGCAATACCATTGCCGTCGAATCGATAACTTGCATTTCGATGAGCTTACGCGCTTGCGGAAAACGACGATAAAATTCGGCAATACCCGCGCTTGCGGGAAACGAGTATTCATGATTGCCCGGGATGGCGTATGTTCGAATATTTTTTTGATGCAACGTTGCCAAAAAACGATCAATCGGAACCCAGTATCGGTCGCGACTGCCCATCGCCGTCAAATCGCCCAAAAAGAATACGGCCGACACGGGTTCTTTCGACAGACAGGCAAACAACGTATCCGTAGCTTCGATGTTATGTTCCGCTTTCGACCAAAGCAATTCCGTTCGAAGAGGCGATTGCGTGTCGGCAATTACGCCGATTTTCTCTTGCGAAAAACCGCAAGGACTCAATAAAAGCAAGAGTGTCGCAATAGCGAATATTTTTTCGAAAACAACGATCATGGTTTCAAAAATACGGAAAATGTCGGTTGTTTATCCTTTATCCAGACATATTTTCACCGAACAATGAGTCGCAAACGCTCCGACATTTTCTTATCTTTGTCTTTTCGGACGATATTTCGAATCAATACAAAAAATGAAACGTTTGTTGAAAATAATCGTTGCGTCGTTGCTTGCCGGCTTGTTGGTCGTTGCTTGTTCGGCCATACGATCGACCGGGAGATATCCGTCGAAAAAACAACAAGCGGAGTTTGCGCAATTGCCCAATTACCAAAACGGAGAATTCCAAAATCCGTACAAACGGACGGATACCGTTAATCGTCCGGCCGTGCGACGCAAAGTTTTCAGTAAAGAACGTTACGGCCGATTTAAGAAACCGGTGTTGTCGCGTGAAATGCCTTCCGTGAAAACCAACTTGAAAGATACCGCGTTTCGTGCACCTACCGTCACGTGGTTCGGCCATTCTTCCTATTTAATACAATCAAACGGTTTTAACATACTCGTCGATCCCGTTTTTTCGGGTTACGGTTCTCCGCTGCGGTTTGTCAACAAAAATTATGACGGCAGCAACATATACCGGGTCGACGATTTGCCGTATATCGACTTGTTGATCCTCACGCACGATCATTACGACCACATGGATTACAAAACCGTTCGAAAACTTCGTAAAACGGTTGATCGCGTAATTGTTCCTTTGGGTGTGGGGCGCACATTGGAATATTGGGGATACGATCCGTCGCGATTCCGTGAAGTCAATTGGTACGATTCCGTTTCGCCGGCGCCGGAGGTGCTGCTGGTTTCCACACCGACGCAACATTTTTCGGGGCGCCGAAACAAGCGTCGTAAAACGCTTTGGACATCGTACGTGCTGGAGATACACGGCTATAGGCTTTTTCTCAGCGGTGACGGAGGATATAACCGACACTTTGTCGATATCGGTAATCAATACGGTCCGTTTGATTTGGCGTTGCTCGAGAACGGACAATACAGCATTTATTGGTCAAGCCATTGTTTTCCGGAACAAACCGCACAAGCTGCCGCCGATTTGAAAACCGAGATGATATTGCCGATACATTGGGCCAAATTTCGGGCCACCTATCATACGTGGAATGATCCGATCAAACGCTTGTTGCCTCGAGCCGATTCATTGGGAATTCCCGTAACGGTGCCCCGCATTGGCGAGCCGTATACCGTCGGCGATGCGCCGAAACGTGAGGTGTGGTGGGATTTCGATTGAGTTTTTCCGATTGAGCGCAAGACCGTATGAAATCGCTCCCGAAAGTTTGTTTCCCTCGTTACTTGTTTTCGTTGCGGGTTTGAACATTTTTTCAAAAGCAAACAAAAGTCATATTTTCATGATGGGGCGGCTTGTACTTTAGCTCAAAATTTAATTCGTAAATGGACAATATTTTAATCATCGGAGCGGCAGGGCAAATAGGCTCGGAATTAACGGTTGCGTTGCGCAACATTTATGGTGTGGATCATGTTTTTGCAACCGACATCAAACAACCGCCCAAGGATATCGCGGAAGGCGGACCTTTTCAATTGTTGGACGTGATGGACGATAAAAGGCTCATTCATTTTGTCATTCGTCATAAAATTACGCAAATATATCATTTGGCGGCCGTATTGTCGGGTAATGCCGAGCGAATCCCGATTCAGGCATGGAACATCAATATGGACAGTTTGATGAACATCCTCGATTTGGCCAAAGAAGTACCCGAAATAAAGAAGATATTTTGGCCCAGTTCCATTGCGGTGTTCGGTCCTACCACGCCGCGCGAAAACACGCCGCAATTTACCGTCATGGAGCCGAATACGGTCTACGGAATCAGTAAATTGGCCGGTGAGCGTTGGATGCAATATTATCATCAACGTTACAAAATAGATGCGCGCAGCATCCGTTATCCGGGGCTGATCAGTTACAAAACCGAACCGGGCGGAGGTACGACCGATTATGCGGTCGAAATATTCTACGAAGCCGTCAGACAAGGACGTTATGAATGTTTCCTTACCGAGGATACGGCTTTACCGATGATGTTTATGCCCGATGCCGTGCAAGCCACCGTACAACTGATGGAAGCCGATGCTTCAAAAATTGCCGTCCGATCGAGTTATAATTTGGGCGGAATCAGTTTTACGCCCAAACAATTGGCCGCCGAAATCAAAAAGCATAAACCCGGTTTCGAAATTACGTATAAACCTGACTTTCGCCAAGCAATTGCCGACTCGTGGCCGAAAAGCATCGACGATTCGGTGGCTCGTTCGCAATGGGGATGTACTTATTCGTACACGCTCGAAGACATGACGCGCATTATGCTGGATGAGGTGGAAAAGAAGTTAAAAAACTGACGGATTCGATCCGTTTTTTCGAAACATTTCGTTCCGAATGGGTTCGAACATGAAACCCGACATTGACGTTTTTTCGATCAATGTCGGGTTTTGTTATTTGTGAAACTTTTTCTTTTCGGCTGCGTAGACTACTAGGTAACGTAAAGAAAAAACAATAATAACGTTTCGACATAACCCCCTTTTGATATGAAGAAATTTTTACTCTTTTCTGCTTGTTGGTTATTGACATTCGGAGCCGTTCAAGCTCAAAAACACGACGTGCATGATTCGATTATGCTCGCAAAATTTTTGCAGCAAGAGGCTTATCATGTCGACGAAAATGCTTGTAACGACAAGATATTGTTTAATCCGTACAATCAAAATTGGAAAACCGATCCGGAATGGATCAATACAATTCCTTCTTATGTGGTTGAATGGATGCCCGGCAAGGATGGTCAAAGGATCAAATCGATCAACTTATCCGGAGCGCCGACGGCGGGAGGCGCTTTATTGTCGGGAACATTTGATTTCAGCGGTTGCGACAGTTTAGTGTCCGTACAATGTCCTTACCAAAAACTGACCGCCGTGAATTTGTCAAAATGCAAAAAATTGATAACGGTCGATTTGCGGAATAACGGATTAAGTACGGCAAACTTTATCGAATGTCCGAAACTTCATTCGCTTGATGTCAGCGAAAACGAACTTCTTTTCTCCATGCTTCAACTGGAGAGTCGCCCGCCTTATTTCGGCTTTTCTTCTCAGCACCTGACCAGTTCGGCTTATACCGTAAAATCGATTAACGATGAAATATATTTCGCGTTGGATTTGAGTGCCGAGCGTAATAATAACTTAGGTGTCGAGGTGAAATTTGATTGGTTGGGGATCAATCCCAATTTCAGGCAAGGCAGTGTTTTTTATTTCAAACTTGATCATGTTCGAAATCCCGGTCCCGGAAATGACGGTATTATCTGTCACATGAAAGATACGATCTTCACAAATATCGATGTGATGTGTTCTTTTGACATCATCAACAACATGGGACAACTGAGCATCACTACCGAACCGTTGACAAGCGGACAAGCAACGGCATACCTTTATTTAAAACAAGGAAACGATCTTGTACTGATCGAAACGACGAATAATTTGGGTGGGGGTATTTATACCGACCCGTTGCCCGGAGGCGAGTATATGATCGGCATTGACGCTCCCGGATATTTATTTTCGTATTATTCGGTCGGTTCAACCGAACTTGTCGCGGATTGGAGGCGGGCGGTTCCCTATTTGGTAAGTTCGGGAAACAATGATCTGTTCGTTAAACTTTCCGAACAAAAGGCGTCATCCGTTGATGATAATGTTACCATCAGCGGCTTTGTACAAGAATCGACTTCCGCGGGCGGAGCGAGTCGCAAGCCTACGGCTCGTCCGTTTCGAAACGCAACCGTGTTGCTTCACTCACCCACCAACCTGAAAGCGACGGTTCCCGTCGGATGGTATTTGGTGCGAACAGTCAAGCCCGACGAGGAAACGGGTGCGTACGAATTCAAAAATTTGCCTGCCGGAATTTATCATGTGTCGGTCGATATTCCGGGTTACCAATCGAACGGGGAAAGCATCGAGGTGGCTACGGTGGCGGGAGAGACATATACGTATAAAAACTTTATCGTTAACGAAGCCGCGAAAACGGTTATTGCCGACGATGTCACCTACACGCCGCTTGTCGGTGACGTTAAATTGGTCGTTTATCCCAATCCGGTAACGGACGTATTGCGCGTTTCCGGTCTCGAGGGATCCTATACCGTAAAAATACTCGATGTATTGGGTCGGGTGGTTGCATCGGGAAAGGCGACAACTCCCGAATTGGAACTCAGCTTGGCCGGCAAACCTTCGGGAATGTATATGGTTCGAATCGAATCGCAAGGGAAGTCCGTTACGCGAAAAGTGATCAAAAAATAAGGTTAACGATAGGAATACCGATAACCCAGAGCGATAAAACCGCTTCGGATTTTTTGTTTTGTTCGGACGGGACATTACAAGACAAGCAGAATGAAACAGATGAAATATCTTTTTCGGAAAATACCGCTTTTTGAAACTTTTCACATAAATTCACGTAAACATTATACAAAATAGCAACAATATATAACAATAACATTAACTCGACCCGTTTGTATATGAAGAAATTTATACTCTTTTCTGTTTGTTTGTTCTTGATGTTCGAAGCCGTTCGAGCCGAAAAGTATCATGAGCATGATTCGACAATGCTTGCGATTTTTATGCAACAAGAAATGATGTCGGAAGACGGAATAACCCGGTCTAATGCACAGATATTGTTGTCGACTGATTATACCGACAATTGGAAAACCAATCCGGGATGGATCGGTAACATTTCTTCACACGTAATTGAATGGGTACCGGGCGATAATGGTAAAAGAATCAAATCGATCAATACGCCTGCGACAACATCGGGGACTATTTTTTTGTCGGGAGCATTCAATTTCAGCGGTTGCGAAAATTTAACCGATGTGTCGATGGTGATGCAGCAATTGAGTTCCGCAGATTTTACGGGATGTACGAAATTGGAAACCGTAGATATGGCAGAGAATAAATTGAAATCGGTGAATTTTACCGGTTGCGAAAATTTACGGTCTGTTAACCTCAACGTAAATAACCTGTTGTTTTCCAAAATAACATTGCCGAATACGGGTATTTCCGATATTGGTGTTTCCGGCCAGGATGTCGAGGATGTTCCTTGGACCGTTAAATGGATCAACAATGAATTGTTTTTTGTTGTGGATTTGAGCGCCGAGAGGTTGTTTAACGGATATCCGATACTATACGCATGGGAAGATCTTCATCCCGATTCGGATTATAACGGTATTTTTTATTTCGCGTTTGAACGTGTTCAAGCATATCAAGCATCCGATGTTTTTTGGTGTCACATGGTTTTGGATGGTTTTGTCGGTTCGCCGCAAACGGTAAAGTGTGCATTCCGATTCAATAATATGGGACAAGTGAGCGTGACCGCCGAACCGGTGACGACACCTCCCGGAACGGCGTACTTTTACTTGAAGCAGGAAAATGACTTTATTTTGGTCGGAAAGATGCCTTGTTTGGGGACGAGTTCTTATTCGAATTATTTGCCCCAAGGGGAGTATTTTGTAGGTATCGATGCTCCCGGATATTTATTTTCGTATTATTCGGCAGGTTCAAGTACGGCTGTCACGGATTGGAAGCAAGCAACTCCGTATCTCGTAAATTCCGGGAATCACGATTTATTTGTCAAACTTTCCGAACAACAAGCATCATCCGTTAACGATGACGTTACCATCAGCGGTATTGTCAAAGAATCGGCTTCTGCGGGCGGAGCAAGCCGCAAACCTACGGCTCGTCCGTTCCGAAACGCAACCGTGTTGCTTCACTCACCCACTAACCTGAAAGCGACGGTTCCCGTCGGATGGTATTTGGTGCGAACAGTCAAGCCCGACGAGGAAACGGGTGCATACGAATTCAAGAATTTGCCTGCCGGAATTTATCATGTGTCGGTCGATATTCCGGGTTACCAATCGAACGGGGAAAGCATCGAGGTGGTCACGGTGGCGGGAGAAACATATACGTATAAGAACTTTATCGTCAACGAAACCGCAAAAACGGTGGTTGCCGATGATGTTACCTATACGCCGCTTGTCGGTGACGTTCAATTGACCGTTTATCCCAATCCGGTGACGGACGTATTGCGCGTTTCCGGTCTCGAAGGATCCTATACCGTAAAAATACTCGATGTGTTGGGTCGTGTGGTTACATCGGGAAAAGGGACAACCCCCGAATTGGAACTCAACTTGGCCGGCAAACCTTCGGGAATGTATATGGTTCGAATCGAATCGCAAGGAAAAGTCATCACGCGAAAAGTGATCAAAAAATAAAATCGGTATCGAAAGTCGAAAATAAACGTCATTGCGAGCGATAGCGAAGCAATCTCATAATAAACAATCGACTTGCTTTGCTATCGCTCGCAATGACGCAGCAAAATAAGTTTTTTGAACTATATCTTCATTTTAAGCCATCAGTAGAATGACTTTTGATTCGGCGGTTAATTCGAATCACTTTACTTCGGTATCGTTCTTTTTGCAAAGTCACGAATATAGTCCGCGGTACCCGTAATGCCCAATATCGACGAATTAATGCACAGATGATAGGATGCCG
>JAVBNP010000134.1:0-39952 GCA_031551455.1 Bacteroidales bacterium
CACCGTCGGCGGAGTGCTCGGCGTAATGAAAGGGTACAATCAAATCGATCCCTTTTGGTTAAACCCCTTACGGGAAATAGAACCGTTTGATTTTGAAGGCACCGACGTATCGTTGGAAAAAGCCTATGCCATGAGTTTCAAACACGCGCTGGAATTGATTCGGAAAAACGGCGGAGAAGTCACCGAAACGGAAGTAACCATCCCCGTCACTCCCGTACAAACGCTTCCGTTGGAGCAAAATTTCGAAAAAACCGTTCCCTCGTTTCGCGAACGAAAAGATTGTTTCATGGAAGGAAACGAATATACCTTTAACTTTTCCGGAAACGGATTCGTGGTCTACGGAAATCTCGTGTCGACCAAAAGCATCACAAAAGATTATATCCATCGGGTGGCTATCCGCTTCGGTTCGGAAGTTTTTGCTTTGGCCGAACCGAATGACGATTACACGGCAAAATTCGAAGTGCTGATCGACGGCAAGTCGGATCACGTCAGCACCATGCCCATGAAAAATACTTCGCGTAAACTCGAACCCGCTTGGAAATACCGTTTGTCAGAAGGTCGGCACACGGTAACGTTGAAGTGGCTGAATCCCGATCCGAACCATGTGTTGCGCATCAACGACATCATATATTATTCGGAAAATCCGCTTCCGTCACCTTATTATCATCCCAACGACCCGACAAATTAATCCTTGTCGACACCCGTAAAACCGTTAACCATGAAGAACTTTATTTTATTATTTGTTATTTTCTTTGCGGCTTGCACGCAAAAATCCGTCAAAGCTCCCGATTACGGATCGGAAGTAACGATTCCCGTCGACGTATTTAAAGATAAAATCAAAGGCGGATGGGCCGGACAAACGATCGGTTGTACCTACGGCGGCCCCACCGAGTTCAAGTACAGAGGAGCTCTTATCCACGATGATACGCCGATTATTTGGTACGACGACTATGCGCTCGAAACGTTTAAAACGGACCCCGGCTTGTACGACGATGTCTACATGGATTTGACCTTTGTGGAAGTGATGGCCCGCGCGGGTATCGACGCTCCCGCCGATTCTTTCGCTTTGGCTTTTGCCAATGCTCCCTACAAGTTGTGGCATGCCAATCAGGCAGCCCGCTACAATATCTTGAACGGTATCATGCCTCCCGCTTCCGGTCATTGGCTGAACAACCCGCATGCGGATGACATCGACTTCCAAATCGAAGCCGACTTCGCGGGAATGATGGCTCCGGGAATGGCTAATGCGGGCATAACGCTATGCGACAAAATCGGTCATATCATGAATTCGGGCGACGGTTATTACGGCGGAGTTTTCATCTCGGCCATGTATTCGCTCGCTTTCGTGACGGACGATATTCCTTACATCGTGGCCGAAGCTATCAAAACCATACCGGCACGGAGTAAGTTTCGTCGATGCATCGAAGACGTGATTGCACTGCACCGTCAATATCCCGACGATTGGAAAAAATGTTGGTTCGAACTCGAACTTCGGCATGCTTCCGAAATCGGTTGTCCGGAAGGCGTGTTCAACGCTTTCAACATCGATGCCGCGCTCAATTCGGCTTACGTGGTGATCGGATTATTATACGGAAACGGCGATTTTTACCGAACGATGGATATTTCCACGCGGTGCGGACAGGACAGCGATTGCAACCCCGCATCGGCTTGCGGCATTTTGGGCGTCATCAAAGGTTATTCGAACATTCCCGATTATTGGAAACCGGGTCTCGAAAAAGTCGAAGACCTCGATTTTCCGTATACGACCATTTCGCTGAAACGGATTTACGAACTCAATTACGAGTTGGCATTGACGTTGATTCAACGAAACGAAGGTCGTGCGGACGAAAAAAACATCACGATCAAACTGCAATCGCCTGCCGAAGTTCCTTGGGAAGAAAACTTTACGGGTCACTATCCGCATGAACGTCGCGTGATCATGAAAGAATTTACCGACAATACGTTGGATCTTTCTTTCGAAGGTAACGGAATCGTCGTCATGGGATTCGTCAAGCAACTTCGTCCCGATGCCGCCCCCGGCTACGTGGCCGAGTTGGAAGCATACATTGACGGCACATCGGTAGAAAAGTTTAAAATGCCGTTCGATTACATCAAACGCAAATACGATATCTTCTATCGATATAACCTGCCTCCGGGTGCGCATCGATTGGAAGTTCGCTTGCTCAATCCTAACCCCGGTTATGCAATTCAAACCAAGGATGTGGTGATTTACTCGAATCAGCCGAACACCGGTCTGCGTCCGAGCGAACATAAATAAACAACAAACGGCAATGAACCCGATTTTCAAATACGGAATGAATCTTCGAACAACATTATTGCTCATGTTGCTTTCGACGGCATTGTTGCCGGGGTGTAAAAAAGATTCCCCGGGCGACGATCCCGAAGTATCGCCTCCGCGTTACACGGAAAGCGTTTCGTTTCGAAGCAACATCATCAATACGGAAGTCAAGTTTTCGGTTTATCTTCCGGCCGATTATTCGAAGGAAAAGGACACGCGGTACGGAACGGTATATTTGCTCCACGGTTGGGGCGACAACGAAACGGCGTGGATGACCGGCGGAAAGATCGACGCCATCATCAACCGATTGGAAGAATCGGGACAAATAGATCCCATGATTTATGTCATGCCGCAAGGATACACTTCATACTACGTAAACCAATACGACGGTAAATTCAATTACATGAAGATGTTTACCGAAGAGTTGGTGCCGTATATCGATTCGTATTTGCGAACCAAAACCGACGCCCGTCACCGAGCGGTCATGGGTTATTCGATGGGAGGTTACGGAGCGTTGATTTTGCCGTACATGAATCCTGACTTGTTTTCTATTTCCGTTCCTTTGAGCATGTCGTGGCGAACGCATGAGCAATATTGTTCCGAACCCCAATCCGTTTGGGACTCGCAATGGGGACGCATATTCGGCGGTGTCGGGAAAAGCGGCATGGATCGATTGACCGATTATTATCTTGCCCGAGACCCGTTTACTTTTTTCGATTCGAAACAACAATCCGCTTCGAATTTGGATCTTTTCATGGATTGCGGCGACGACGAGGAACAATTATCGGTCGCTGCCGTAAACCTTCACGATTTGATGCGCGACCGAAACATACCGCACCAAATGCGCGTCCGTAACGGAGCGCATACGTGGGATTATTGGCGCTCCGGCGCAACCGAAGCCTTGCCTTACATTTCCGAACGAATGAACGATCGGAGTTATTCTGAAGTAACCAAAGCCACCCGGTTTGCATCCTCCGTTTCGGGTACCCGCGTGCAACGGTCGCTTAACGGAGCGACGCTCGCGATCACGACTCCTTCGGGATACGAAAGTTCCGATGTGAAGTTCAATACGGTCTATTTGGCCTACGACGATTATGCAAACCGCAATTCCGAATCGGAACAAATCGGACTGTTGCTCGACTCCTTGCAACGGAAAAAAGAGTTTATTCTCATATCGTTCGATCCCGATGAACTTGCCGCAACTTCCACGAATTTTGAGCAAGTTGTCGCATACATCGATGCCAATTTCCGAACGGGCACCAAAGATTACAATCGCGTGCTGATCGGGAATCGGAACGCCGGCTCTTTCTTATGGACATCGACCGACCGCGAATCCGCTTTGACGCATGCCGCTTTCTTTTTTGATACGCAAACGCCCCAACCGACGGGCACTTTGCGGGGAGCTTATTATTACGTCGCAACGGGCGACCTGGGTACCAATCACGCAGCCGCTTCGGCGCTTTACCTCGCTTGCCGTCAACAAAACGTGGAACATCAATATCGGATACTGAACGGAACGGACGGTTTCGACACGTTCCTCTATCTGTTGCAGGAAAGTATTTCGACCATCGGGTTAAAACTCAATAAACATTAACTCACCGGATATGCGCCGCATCCTGTTGTATTTCTTCGCGACACTGTTATCGACCCTCGCGCTTTTTGCAAGGGAGTCGGAGCATTTGGCGTTTTTCAGCAACATACTGAATCGAGAAATACATTATTCCGTCGTATTACCCGAAAATTATGATCGATCGTCGCAACGTTATCCCGTGATGTATATGTTGCACGGTTTGGGCGACAACGATGTTTCGTGGACCGAATACGGCAGCATCGCTCAAATCTCATCGCTGATGACGAAACGGAAAGAGATTTCGCCGATGATATTGATCGCACCCGAAGGCTTCAAAGATTATTACTCCGATGTTGCTTCGGGAGATTACGATTATCAACAAATGTTCGTTAAGGAGTTGGTTCCTCTGATCGACAGCCTTTACCGAACCAAACCCGAAGCTTCGCAACGTGCCGTGACGGGCTATTCGATGGGCGGATTCGGAGCATTGATGTTGCCGATCAATCACCCCGACGTATTTCGGACAAGCATTCCTTTAAGCGCTTCGATTCGAACCAACGAACAATACATGACCGAAGGCTCTCAAAAAGGATGGAACCAACAATGGGGACGGATTTTCGGCGGCACGGACGCTGTCGGTGCGGCGCGAATTACCGACCGGTACCGGGCCAATTCGCCGTTTTTTGCTCTTGCCGATCGAGACACCGCTGTTTTGAATACGATTTCGTTTTTCATCGACAACGGCGACAAAGAAGGTACGCTTTGCCGCAGCAACGAAGAGTTGCACCAATTGATGCTCGACCGCGGCATCCGGCACATCTATCGCGTTCGCGAAGGCGGCCACACGTTCGAATTCTGGCGTACGGCGCTGCCCGACGTTTTCCGATTTGCCGACGCCCGATTCAACAATCGTTCGTTTCGATTCTCTGTTCCCGAAAACCGCGCGGTAACCAAAAAAGACAATCGGAAACCGTGGGTGCGTCAAATTGAGGTAAAACAAACATCCGTCAATGTTTATTTTCCGCAAGATCCCGAACAAAACAACCGAAAATACGCGGTTGTCTACATCACCGGTTGCGGATCGGCCGCGACGGAACATCAAATCGTTCAATACTACCTCCGATGCTATGATGAAGGAACGCTTCCCGCCATGGTGTTGTGTTTCGTTCCGCAAGCTTTGGAACCGACAATATCCGATGAAGTAATTCCCGCTTTGGAAACCAAAGGAATCGCCCGCGAAAACCTCTTACTCCGGTCGCTGTGGGCATTATCGGGTAACGGCGATCAATTGTTGGAAACGGTGCCGGTTCCGCAACAATTCACTGCCGCGGTATTCACAAACGTCGTTTTTTCAAAATCCAAAGCGGAAATCGAAAAGTTGGTCAAAGAGAACCGTAAAGCCAACGAGAATCTCCGGTTATACATTCATACGCCTTCGATAAAGGAGAGTACGTACACCGGAAACGGTTTTTTGCACGTTGCCCTCCGCGAAAACGAATTTATTCACGAGTATCGGGCAATGCCTTTCGTAACACCAAGTTCGGCGCTTTTTTCCGAAGCGTTCGAATTCATCAGTCGCAGAATTCACCACTGAATTATATATCAATTATTATCAACCAAAAACCTGTTTTATGTACATTGTTCAAAGTTATTCGTTAGCGGTTCTCCTCTGCGTCGTCACCATGCTGTGTTGGGGTTCGTGGGGGAATACTCAAAAATTGGCCGCCAAAAATTGGCGTTATGAACTTTTCTATTGGGATTATGTCATCGGCATCTTCCTGTTTAGCATTATCTTGGGCTTCACGCTCGGCAGCTTCGGTTCGGAAGGACGTTCTTTTGTCGCCGACCTGCAACAAGCCGACGGAAAAAACATCGCAAGCGCCATTGTGGGCGGCGTGATTTTTAATGCGTCCAACATTTTGCTTTCCGCATCCGTATCCTTGGCCGGATTGTCGGTAGCTTTTCCCTTGGGCGTGGGCTTGGCCTTAGTGCTCGGGGTAATCATCAACTATCTCGGACAACAAAAAGGCGATCCCGTGTGGTTGTTCATCGGAGTTGCGTTGGTGGTGGTTGCCATCGTTTTGAACGGTATTGCCGCAAGCAAAACCCAAAAAGAAAGCAAATCGAATACCAAAGGTATCGTATTGGCCATCATTGCCGGCGTATTGATGTCGTTCTTCTATCGGTTCGTGGCCGAGTCGATGGACTTGGGAAATTTTGCCGCACCCGCCGCGGGAAAAATGACGCCTTATTCCGCGTTCTTCATCTTCTCGATCGGGATACTGTTGAGCAATTTCGTTTTCAACACGATTGTCATGAAAAAACCGTTTGCGGGTTCTCCGGTAACTTACAAAGAGTATTTCAAAGGTTCTTTCCCGACACATCTCGTCGGTATATTGGGCGGTATTATTTGGGCCTTGGGAACGGCTTTGAGTTACATTGCTTCCGGACAAGCCGGAACGGCGATCTCCTATGGTTTGGGACAAGGCGCCACCATGGTGGCAGCAATTTGGGGCGTATTCGTATGGCGTGAATTTAAAGGCAGCGGAAAAACCGTCAACACGCTGCTTGCGCTCATGTTTATCTTATTCGTCACGGGTCTCGGATTCATCATTTATGCCGGGAACTGACGAAAATCCTAAAGTAATTTAACAACACACTTTTTATCAATCAATTAATCAAAACAAACTATCATGAAAAAGTATTTGAAATTTTTTGTAGTGCCGGTTATAGCATGTGTTTCATTTTATGCTTGCGGCGGCGACGATGACAATGATGATCCGGAACCGGAAAAAACGGAATATCGGGTTAAGTCGGTTAAATTCATTCGTAACTACGAAGATATGAATGAGGCTAATGCGGAATGGGATTTGTGGACTTATACTTACGGTGCCGATGGTAAACTTACCGGGATGACCTACGGAGGCGAAGACTGGACGGACACTTATACGTTAACTTACACATCGGGTAAAATTACGTTGGCCCGTACCGGGAGCGATTATTCGAAAACACTTGACGTGGACGCTAAAGGTAATGTAATAAAAGCTGCCAATATGGATAAAGTAGGTGAAGATATTACATTTACTTACAATAGCGACGGTTTCATGACAAGAATTTTTAAGGTAGCCAATGGCTCTTCCGAAGAAAAATGTGAATTTACTATTATCAACGGAAATGTCACTTCATTTTATAAATACAAAAATGACATCCAACGGTTCAAAAACTTTGTATATGCGAGCGGTGAAAATACGGGTAATATTTATCAAGCAGTAAATGATTCTTTCTTCTGGGGCGAATGGGAAGGTTTATTGTATGCCGGAATTTTCGGAGCACCGAGTAAGAACCTTAGTACGAGCGTGTCATGGAGTGATACTCCCGAAACAGTTACCAATATGTCATTTGAATTCGAAACGGACGGTCGGGTAAAGCGGATGAAACGTACCGACAACGTAAAATGGTTCGAGTATTACGATTATACATACGAAGAAATCACCAAATAATCTCTTTTTAAGGTATTCATAAAATTTTTTCTTCAAGATTATACTTATTTAATGGACAACCGACATTGTGCAGTCGGTTGTCCATTAAATAATATATTCAAACGATACATTTTTTGCAAAAAAAGTATTACAAAATATTGTTTTATTTATTTGTTTGTTTTATTTTTGCGATGAGAATATATATAATAATATTTATCAGAGAAAAACACGTGTAGCAAGAAAACATTCTTTTATTAAAACAATTTGCGCAAGTGATTCTGTTTTTTCAGATTGCTTAGTAAACATGTAAACAAGTTAGCAAATTTGATTTTTTAGGCTAATCAAAAGTGATTACCGAAGGTCTTTATAAAAGAGATTTATTTTCACTTTTACTTAAAGAGGGGGTATGTGGCAGAAATGAGAAATGTAATGCAGATTAATCGACTGCATGTATTGTTATTTATTAGATGTTGAAGTTATTTGCATGGCCAAGCAAATATGGCAGTTAATGAAACATAATGCAAAAGAATCGTATCGTTAATTCCGCGACGGTATGAATAAGGGTTAAGTTGTTGCGGATGAAATCATTTAAAATTTAAACTAATGAAAAAGAAGATTTTTTCTATAATTGGAATTGCTGCATTTGCAGTAGCTATGGTAATAAATGTCAATTTAAACGTAAGTAAACCTGTCGCAGATATCATGATAGAAGATATCGCGAATGCCCACACGATAATATGTGAAAAAGGAGGCTCCGTCCAGTTTCGTTGCGTAGACGCATCTATGATTGTTAGCTGTTTCTGTAAATATACACATTCAGGACATTCCAGACAAAGTTAATAAATAATTTTCACAGATAGCCTCAAATGCTTATGATTATTAAAAAAATCAGTGCACTTGAGGCTTTTATGATAATTTGAAACTAAAAAGTCATTAAATGCGAAAGATTTATGTTTTTATCGTGTTTGTTATTTGTTTATCATGCAACAAAAAAACAAACAAATTTGATTTCCCAAAAACGGAAAGTTTAGTGTATTCATCTTTAATTTTTGATGAAAATCTTGTATTAAACCCATTGGTTTTTGAACTTTTTGACAGTATCGTCTTGGTGAATGATCCTTATGATGGTTATCATTTTTCTGTGATTAATGCAAATACTAAAACTTTGTTATTTAGGAGTGGTAAGAATGGTCGAGGCCCAGAAGAATTCTTATATCCGATTATTCTGGAAAAAATGTCGGATAGCATTCTTCAAATAGTTGATTGTGCTGCACAAAAAGTTTGTTTATATCATATACGCGAAATAATAGATAAACAATTATTTGAAGCAAATCATACTGTATATTTCAAAGATATCCCATTGAAAGAAGGTGAATTTATTAATTTCTTATATCATTTAGCTGAAGATACACTGATTGCCGTTGGTTTCTTTCACGAATCAAAATATGCGATGTGTTATTTGGATAGTATGAAAAATATTAATGTAGAGTATGTGTTGGATTATCACAAGGATAGTAGGTCTGACCATACGTTTTCACGACTATCTGAATACACGGCATATCAAGGTATTTTACATATCAATGCCCATCGAAATACTGTTTTATATCACTCCCCATTAGCACATTACTTTCAAGTATTTCATGTTGGTAGAAATATTGAAGAATTATCTTCCTATTTTAGGCCCGCAAATTATATAGTCGGTGATGACGGGTATGCAATCATGATTGGTGAGAATGAAAATGGTTTTTTATGGGGAGATATATCAAACAACAAAATATTTTTATTGAACAAAGAGCGAAGCCATACAGAGTATGGATCTGATGCATTTCTATCTGATCAAATATTGGTTATGGACTATTTAGGCAATAATATTGTAAAATATTTGTTGGACATCGATATTAAATCTTTTATTGTCGATGAAAAAGAACAAAAAATATATGTTATTGCTTTGAATCCCAAAACAGATCAATTTGAAATAGGTTTTTTTAAATTTAATTGATTGATTCATGAGTACTATTAAACAGGTAATTGGAATTACATTTATAGTTATATCCATATTAGGGTGCAATCAAGAATCTTATATGGAAAAAAAACAAAAAAAGATTATCAAATCATGGACTGGCCAGAATATTAATATTCCAACAGAACTTCAAATCCTTAAAAAAGAAAATAGTGTTGAAAATGAGCGCTTTATGGTCGTTCATGTAATGGATATTGCATGTTCATCATGTGTTGACGAAATAAAGAATCTTAAACCATACATAAGTAAATTAACAAAACAGAAAAATATTTCTGTTTTGTTAATAATTAAAGACACAACCAATCAAGATATTGAAAGTGCTAAATCGATAGATTGTCCGTGTACAATAGCGATAGACTCGTTAAATCTGTTCATAACACGTAATCGAATCATAAATACTGACATTTTAAGAACTTTCTTATTAGATAAAAATAAGATTGTATGTATAGGCAATATAACATCAAAAGATTTTCAAAAACAGATATTAGAATACTTGCAAGTAAATAATATCTGATTTAGGATACTATTATGGTCCAGTTTTGTCTACATTTATTGATGCTTTTCACAAAATTCAGCTTTACAAATAAGATGATGCTAATAAAAATTGCAAACTTTTCCCAGTGTTAACCTTTTGTTAATCTGAATCATAATTACCACCAAATTTGTTTTTTGTTTTTATATGTGAATATTCTTTCTTCATTTCCGCGTGAATGGTCTTTAAGCAAGAGCAATGTTCCCGCAGGAACATTATTGTAGATTAGTTTGTTTGTTGATGCCGTTTGCATACCTAAAGTATTCCATGTGTCATTATCCCAATAAAATAGTTCATATCTATCATTTATTCTTATGTTATTGTCATCATTGCGAGGAGTTAATATAATTTTAGAAACAATGACGGGTTCAGCAAACTTCATTCCTATCCATCCTTCAGAGGGATATTTGGATCGATAATATGTAAGCACATCATTGTCAAATGCCCTATAAACGGTTTCTTGCGATTCATTTGAGATGATTTCCCCAATAATAGCTTTTTGGGATTCATTGATGAATGAAATGTCTCCAATGCTGCAATAACCGTCTGGAGCTGAAAGATATCTCCAATATTTATATTTAGATTTAAGTGTTATGGGAATGGTTTGAGGTGTTATTTGCCATTTATCGATTGAAGCAGCAACTATAGAATTAGAAAAATTCGGGTCATTCGATGCTTCTATCTTAGCGCCAACAGATTCTTTGACATAACTGTAAATACGTTCACTTAACGGGTATTTGCGCGTGAGTATGGCTGAGTCAATTTGTCGTGATAATGCATCAAAATGTGTAATACTACCTTTAGCATCCAATAAAAAAGGTTTTCCGCACGGAATGATCTTTTGCATATGATAATATACGGGTAAATATACAACTTCTCGCCCCATATTCTTGAAACAAGCTTTGTTGTTCTTAATTCTCGTCCGATCAATCGGATACCATTGACCACTGTTAAATACAGCCAAGTACAAGATTTTCTTGCCTTTCCGATATTTTTCATCAATTTGGATATGAACATCACTTGTATACACATATTCATTTGTGACATCTTTTATGTGTAAAACGTCCCGAAAAATGTCGGGAGTCTCTTCTTCGACCGAGAGCATTTCCAAAGATTCAACATTTAATTCGTATGAGATGCGATATACTTTTGCCATGATGTCATCATCGAGGTGACGTTCACCCGGCATTACATCTCCCGTAATATATTTAAATCTCTTATTTGATCTGGATGAAACGGAATTCCAATAATGGGTAACATCTCTGAAAGGATATTCCAAAGTATAGTCAATATTTGACGGAATACCCTTACTTCTCATAATATGAACTCCCAAAACAGCAAATTCTATGCATGATCCCCATCTGCATCTGGCCAGTGTAGAAAGTCGCCCTAATGGAGCGATCCTTTGATCATACAGACAACCAAGGTCTTGTTTTATATTTTCGTTAACATATATCGTTGCCCAGTAGCATGAATGGGAATATTCATCAATCAGATCATATTCTGTTTGTAACTTGTGCTCAAACATTGATTTTAATGAGTCGATATTCATATCAATAATTTCATGCATTGCTCGATAAGGCAATAGATCCTCACAAAACGATTGAAAAGACAAATGTGATGCATGATTCCCATTTAACCATAAGTCAACCATATAATCGATGTGTTTGATAAGGTCATCTCCTTTTACTGTTTCTATGTCATAACATTTTGAAGTATTTTTTTGATCAAATGTTTTTGAAAGTTCAATGATACTTCTTTTCTTAGTGATGTCCTCTAAATTAGAATCTATAATCATATTTACCTTTTGACAATAATCATCTATAGAAGAACCGACAAAAGAATAATGTCCCGGCATGTTCTCAATCAAAAATACAGCCGCTTTATACTTAAGAGAGTCCTCGAGTCGGATCTTATAGTATTTCAGTACCTTTTCCAATTCATACCGATTCTCACCCGCAAGATTTAATGCATAATCAAGTTTGGATTGATTTGAACAGCCAAATATTATCAGACAAAATAAAAGATGTATAAATTTAAATTTCATAGGTTTATTATGAACAGTTAATAAATATGACAAAATAAATTTAAGTTGCTCATCAAAAGCAACATATACCAACAGGAACAATGGGTTTAATAAAAAAGATTCACAATAGTCACAAGATTCAACAATGTAACTGAAAACAGTTTCGATATGCTCTTTAGTAATAAATAAATTCAATCCAAGGTTTATGAAACTACTCAGATTCCATTATCCATAAACATTCCTTTGAACAGATAGTTTTACAAAACAATCCATCACAAATTCCTTTAAATCAATTCAAGTTATAGACACTGCTTAAAACAAGGATAGGGTCAACAAAAATGTTTTTAGAAGTTGCTACCACAAATTTTTGGTAAACATAATAAAATTTCGACAATTCAAAATAAAAATTTGTATAGATTGCTTTTCATATGCCAATTTAGTCGTATATTTTGGATATATATATCGGAAAGGTAAGTGCTTTCAATGAGGCTGAAACGTCTATTTGAACCATTTTCAGTATTGGATTTAAAAGATATTCTCACAAATATTTTTTTGTAACTTTACTGCGTGGCATTTTTTGATGTTACCGGCATTCTATGCATCATTCTTTCAGAATGATTTTGCATTAAGATATATACAAATTTTAATAAACCCGGAATCGTGAAAAGCAGACTTTTATTTATCTTTTTATTTCTCTCGGTTCATCTTTTCGGCCAAAAGCAGCCCGTAACGGTAAAATTGCATGATCCGAATTCTTTCTCGATGGTGGTTTTGCCCGATCCGCAGAGTTATAACAAATTTGATGTTAATCAACCGCTTTTTGAATTGATGACCGCATGGGTAGCCAATAATATAGAACGGTTAAATCTCAAGACGGTATTATGTACCGGTGATTTGGTGGAACAAAACGGAATATGCATCCCCGAAAGCCCGAACGGAAACCAAACAAGTAAAGAACAGTGGCAAGCGGCATCAAGGACTTTTCAACGCCTCGACCATAAAATTCCATATATTGTCTGTACGGGAAATCACGATTATGGTTACAAATCGGCCGAAAACCGAATGACCGACCTGCACAAATATTTCTATCCGGAAAGAAACTCATGTTGGGAAAAGACGTTGGTAGCCGTTGCCAATAATGCGGAAGGTATCCCTACGCTCGAAAATGCCGCGTATGAATTTAACACCGAAACATGGGGTAAATTGCTGGTATTGTCGCTTGAATTTGCGCCCAGAGACGAAGTGTTGGAGTGGGCGTTGGCCATGACACGCAATGACAAATATAAAGATCACAAAGTGATCGTATTAACGCATTCTTATATCGACAAGTACGGCAAGCGAATGGAAAAAGAGGGTTACAAAGTAACTCCCGCCAATTACGGACAAGCCATATGGGAAAAACTGATATATCCTTCAAAAAATATTATAATGACCGTAAACGGGCATATAGCCTCCATAGAACCTTTTGAAAAGAATGTCAGTTTCAGTACGGATAAAAACAGTGCGGGAAGAACGGTAGCCCAAATGATGTTCAACGCCCAAACGGCCGACGGATCGTGGCACGGTAACGGAGGAGACGGATGGTTGCGCATTCTGGAATTTTTACCCGATGGTAAGACGATTAAAGTAAGGACTTTTTCTCCGCTTTTTGCAATTTCTCCGCTCACTGCAGATAAGGCATGGAGAACGGAATCTTTTGATCAATTCGATATTATAATATCGAATTGATGGTTTAAAAATAAGTTGATTCGGCTAAAGCCCCTTACATCAGCTTATTTTAATCGTTGACTAAAGTCAACGACAATGAATACAGAACCAAATCATTGCCGTCAACTTTAGTTGACGAAACAAATGAACAAAACCTATAATATTATTTTTCGATAAACATTAATGTTAACGTGAGTTCGACATAAGGAAAAAGGTTATCAGCTTAAATACAAGATCATCCGTAAGTATCACCGACGGGCGTAGCCCGTTTACCGGGCGAAGCCTTCCATATTCGACGATTTTCCGTTCAAACGAAGCCGATAGGCGGAGTGCGTTACAAATCGTCAAGCCGTTTTTGGTTCTTTTTTGCGGCGTCAAAAAGAATGGAAAATAAGACACTTAAGATATGTATATTCTTTTATTCTTAGGTCGAATTCACGTTAATGTTAAATTAAATTTTGATTTTAAAACTTAAATAATGAACAAATCTTTAGTTACCAACAGATGTATTCTCATAAAATCCATTGCCTGTTTTTTCGTTTTCTGCCTTTCGGGCGTCATGATACAGGCTCAAGTAAAGGACCGGCAATTTCTTTTGTCGCCTCATTCCATCCAATTATCGGGTTATTTTGAAAATGACATACAAAACTCGATCAATAACTGGAACAAAGGTGTAATTCCCTATACGTCCTTTGTCGATCTTTTCCGCAACGGAAGAACACAATTTGCCCTTGGTGAAATGTGGGGAAAAGCGGTGCGGTCGGCAAGCATGTTTTACCGTTATACCCGCGATCCCGAATTAAAAAGAATATTGGATGAAACCGTCCGTGATCTGTTATCTACCCAACAACCCAACGGCAGTATCAGTTGTTCGCCTCCGGAGAAGCAACCCGAAGGGCCGACCGGCGATATGTGGGAACGTAAATATGTTATGCTGGGATTGGAAGACTATTACGAATGGGTAAATCCCGATCCCGCAATACTCGAAAGTCTCATCAAGCAGGCCGACTGTATCATTGCTCAAGTCGGCAAAGCGCCCAAAACGGAAATCACCGACATGGGGTGGAGTTCCGAGAAAATCGAGTCGAGCACCTTGCTCGAACCGATCATGCGTCTTTACAAGTTAACGGGGCATCAACGTCATTTGGATTTTGCAACTTATATTTTCGAGTCGGGGGGAACAACGCATTATAATGTTTTTGAAAAAGCATTCGATAACATGGAACCTTATAAGATGGCGGGGAGTTACCCGAAGGCTTATGAAATGACATCATTGTTTGAAGGCTTGGTTGAATACTACCGCGTGACCAAAAAGCCCGAAGTAAAGCAAATGCTGGACAATTATTTCAATAATGTTCGAACAAAAGAGATTACCATTATCGGTAACGGCGGCGGCGACCAACCCTATCATCCCAAGGTAATGGGAGAAGCTTGGGACAACACGGCTTTTGAACAGACAAACCCCGATATTAAGCGGATGATGGAAACCTGCGTCGGAGTTACATGGATGAAATTCTGCAGTCAGATGTTACGTTTAACGGGAGATTCCGCTCCCGCGGACGAGATCGAAAAATATATCTGCAACGGATTGCTCGGAGCCATGAAACCTACGGGCGACGGGTTCAGTTACGTTAATTTGCTCAACGGGAAAAAAGTCAACGACCACGGTTGGGGATGTCATTTTGATAAGTTGCATGTAACCTGCTGCAACTTAAGCGGCCCGATAGGTTTGTCGTATATACCGTTCATCGCGGTAACCGGCTCCGTATCGGGACCTGTTGTCAATTTATACAACGCGGCAGAGTTGACGACAAACACTCCGGCGGGACAAACGCTGAAAATGAAGATAGATACCGACTATCCGCAATCGGGAAAGATAAAGATTCACGTCAATCCGGAAAAATCGGAGAAATTTTCCGTTCATTTAAGGATACCCGCATGGAGTGAGAAAAACTCGGTAAGGGTGAACGGGAAGAAGCAAAAGGTTGAATCGGGACAATATGCCGTGATTGAACAAGAATGGAAGAAAAACGATTTGATAGAGATCGAATTTGAGATGATATGCCGAGTGGTGGATGCGCCCAAGGGAAGCAACCGGAAAGGCGATAATTTTCAAGCGGTAATGTGGGGGCCGATTGTATTGGCACGTGACGAAAATATCGATCCGGAATACAATCAACCGGTTAAAATAAAAGCAGATAAACAAAACATCGTAAAAATAAGCAAAACAAAACCGACCCGTTCCGATGCGCGCATGGAATTTATCGTTCCCACCACAAAGGGCAATATCCGTATGGTTGACTATGCCTCCGTAAACGGATGGAACGGATCGCAAGTATGCACTTGGTTGCCGCTTCCGGAATAATCCGTATTTTCGATCTCATTTAATAACAAGTGCTTATCAGATATAAAGATTGTCGGATTTGGCTAAAGCCCGATTTAACTTGTTTTTAATCGTTGACTAAAGTCAACGGCAATAGAATACAAAATCAAATCATTGCCGTCAACTTTAGTTGGCGGGATAAATGAATAAAATCATGTAGGCTTTAGCCAAATATTTT
The DNA here is from genome assembly GCA_031551455.1 of Bacteroidales bacterium. Taxonomy (GTDB): domain Bacteria; phylum Bacteroidota; class Bacteroidia; order Bacteroidales; family UBA4181; genus JAIRLS01. Next base: position 16,195 of record JAVBNP010000134.1, read on the forward strand.
AAACAAATTCAAAGGGGAAAACGGATTTTAAGCCGATTGAAATGTCTCCCGATACCGGGGAGGCATTTTTTTTGTACCTTTGCCGCGCGGTAATTTTTGACGTTTACATTTACGTCATGTGCCGATCGGCACATTAAATGTTCGAAGAATCTCGACGTCGAAAAAATATCCTAATGTTTTGAATCCGTATAAAGCGATTAATTAAAAATGAATAAAAAGACAGTTGATTTGGACCGGGTGGTGGTAAAATTCGCCGGCGACTCGGGAGACGGGATGCAATTAACGGGAACTTTATTTTCGGAAGCGGCGGCCAAAGCCGGTAACGACTTAGCCACATTCCCCGACTACCCTGCCGAAATTCGTGCTCCGCAAAATACGGTAGCGGGCGTTTCCGGATTTCAAGTGCATATCGGAAAAAACAAAATACATACTTCGGGTGATCGTTTTGATGTATTGGTGGCCATGAATCCCGCATCGCTCAAAGCAAATCTTAAATCAACCAAATTGGGCGCAACCATCATCGTCAATGCCGATGCATTTGATGAAGGCGCACTGAAAAAAGCGGGATACGATAGTAATCCTCTGGAAGACGGAAGTTTGGAATCATATCACGTGATCAAAGCCCCGATAAGCAGCCTATCCGGCGAAGCATTGAGCGAAACCGACGCCGACCCCAAAACCAAAGATAAAAACCGCAACATGTTTGCGTTAGGAATCATTCTTTTCCTGTTTAATAAAAACTTGGAATCAACCTCCGAATATCTCGACGACAAATTCGGCAAAAATCCGAAAGTTGCGCAATACAGTAAACTGGTATTGCAAGCGGGATACGATTATGCATTCAATACCGAAGCGGTAAGTTCCGTTATTCAAGTCGATCCCGCGCCGCTCGAAAAAGGTAAATACCGCAACGTGATCGGTAACGTGGCCACCGCTTGGGGTTTCATGTCCGCCGCCGAGCGTTCGGGACGACCGCTGTTCTTGGGCTCCTACCCCATTACACCGGCCACCGATATTTTGATCGAATTGTCGAAACATAAATCGCTCGGAGTAAAAACCTTTCAAGCCGAAGACGAAATTGCGGGCATCTGCTCGGCCATCGGCGCAAGTTTCACGGGTTCGTTGGCCATCACCACCACCTCGGGCCCCGGATTCTCGCTTAAAAGCGAAGCCATGGGATTGGCGGTAATTACCGAATTACCTTTGGTGATCGTGAACGTGCAACGAAGCGGCCCATCGACGGGAATGCCCACCAAATCGGAACAAAGCGACTTGTATCAAGCATTGTTCGGCCGCAACGGAGAATGTCCGTGTATTGTGATAGCGGCTTCTTCACCGTCCGATTGTTTTTATGCGGCATACGAAGCAGCTAAGCTCAGCATGGAACACATGACGCCCGTCATCCTGCTCACCGACGGATACATCGGAAACGGTTCGCACTTATTCAAAATTCCGAAAGTAAGCGATCTGCCGGCAATCACTCCCCCGATTGCACAAGCCAACGATCCCGATTACAAACCCTTCCGCCGCAATTCCGAAACATTGGCGCGTCAATGGGCTTTACCCGGAACGCCGGGATTATTGCACCGCGTCGGCGGTTTGGAAAAAACGGACGGCGCCGGCGTTGTATCGACCGACGGACTAAACCATGAAAAAATGGTACACTTGCGCAACGAAAAGGTACAACGCGTTGCCGAATACATTCCCGAACAAACAACGGAAGGCGATGCCGAAGGTGATTTATTGTTGGTAAGCTGGGGCGGGACGTACGGTTTCGTTCATGCGGCTGCCGACATCATGCGCAAACAAGGACAAAAAGTCGGACATGCGCATTTCAAACATATCATGCCGTTACCGAAAAACACGGCCGAAATTTTGGGTAAGTACAAAAAAATCGTAGTATGCGAACTTAATGCGGGACAGTTTGTCAATTACTTACGCATGACATTTCCGCAATTCAAATACGAACAAATCAATAAGGTGCAGGGACAACCTTTCCTCGTGGAAGAAATCGTTGATCAACTGGCCAAATAAAGAGATATTTAAAAGTTTGTTTTTTGAGCGGAACCGTAAATTCCGCTCATTTTTTTACAAGTAATTCAAAATCGACCGAATTTGAATATTTTTTCGGTCTTTCCCGATAAAGTAGGCTATCGAATACTTCTCCCCGCATTTTTCAAATCCTCGATCAAATCCGTCACATCTTCTATCCCAACCGATAATCTCAACAGCTTATCGGAAATTCCGTCTTTCTTCCTTTGCTCCGGAGTCAAATGCCGATGCGAAGTCGTTGCGGGAACACAAATGGTCGATTCTGCTCCGCCCAAACTTAAAGCCGATTTGATCAATTTCAAACTTTTTTGAAATCGATAAACATCCTTCCCTTTCGGCTCAAAAGACATCATACCGCCAAAGCCCGACATCTGTCGTAAAGCTACTTCATAACCGGGATGGTCGGGTAACCCGGGATAAAAAACATGATCCGTATCCGAATCATCATATAAAAACTCGGCTATTTTCAGTGCGTTTTCATTCTGTTTGGTCATTCTTATTGCCAGAGTTTTAAGACTTCTTTCCAATAAATGACACATCCATGCATTTAAACTTCCTCCCAAATTCAATGCGGTCGCCGCAATCCTGTCGATCAGTTCCCTATTCGAGAGTACCGCGCCCGCACAAATATCGCTGTGCCCTCCCAAATACTTGGTAGCGCTGTGTATAACGACATCGATCCCGAAATCGATCGGATTCTGATTGATCGGCGATGCAAACGTATTATCAATGATCGAAATGATGTTTTCGGCTTTACATAAAGCCCCGATTTCCTTCAGATCGATAATGGTTAATAACGGATTCGAGGGGCTCTCAACGTATATCGCTTTGGTGTTTCTTAGTAAAGAACGGTATATCGAACGAAGATCATTATCTGGCAGCAACGTATATTCTATTCCGAACCTGTCGAAATCCCGCACGATGAAATTAAATGTTCCCCCGTATATTCCCTGCTGAAAGATAATATGATCACCTTTGCTCAAAAGCCCGAGCAAAGCGGTACTCACGGCAGCCATGCCGGAAGAAAAAATCAACCCCGTTTCCGCATGCTCCAGATTTGACAACTTCTCAACCAAAACATTCTGATTGGGCGTATTAAAATATCTCGGATACAATCTTTCATCGGAATCCGAATAATCGTAAGCGGTGGAAGTGTATATCGGTGTATTGATGCCCCCGTATTCATCTTGCCTCTGTCCGCCGTGCACGCAAATTGTTTGTTTCGAATCGCTTTCCATATTTCTTTGTTTAAACGGATCATTTAAAATTCGGACTATTTCCGCGAATTGATGATATACATCATTTTATCTCGGGAATAACCTTTTGTAACGTATCAATAACGTAATCGATTTGTTCTTTGTCATTTTGAATACCGAGACTGAATCTGACCGCGCCGCTGATCGTTTGTTCGTCCGCTCCCATCGCTTTCAGCACATACGAAGGAGAACCGGAACTGCAAGCGGACCCGACGGATACCCGAATTCCGCGATGATCCAAATATACCTGCATCACTTCGGCCTCAATTCCGACAAAAGAAACATTGACGGTTTGCGGCAGACAATGATCGGGATCACCGTTAATCTTCACCCGATCGCCGAAACGCATCAATCCGTCAAGCAACTCGGTTTTCAAAAATAAATATTTTCGGATACGATCATCAAAATCAATTCTTGCCCTTTCAGCCGCTTTTCCCATGCCTATGATCCCGAGGACATTTTCGGTACCGGAACGCCTCCCTTTTTCTTGATTACCGCCGTATATGAGCGGCACAAACGGAACGCCTTTTTTGATATACAAAACTCCGATTCCCTTATTTCCGTAAAATTTATGCCCGGAACACGATAAATAATCAACATCCGACTCGATCACATCTACGGGGACTTTACCGACTGCTTGTACGGCATCGGTATGAAACAAAGCTCCCGTTCGATGCGCCAATCGAACCAATCCATTTATATCCTGAACGGTTCCCGACTCGCTGTTTGCCGACATGACCGAAACCAATGCCGTTCGTTCGGAGAGCAACGATTCAAATGCATCAATCAACACTCGTCCTTTTGCATCCACGGGCGCAAAACGTACCGAAAAACCGGCCCGTCTCAATGCCCCGGCACAATTCATCACCGACGGATGTTCAACGGAAGAAACAATAATTTCGTTCCTGTTCGGATATTTTTCGATGAGACGATTGATAAAACCGATATTCAATACGGTATTGTTCGATTCCGTCCCGCCGCTCGTAAAAACAATATCATCCGAATCGGCATTGATCAACGCGGAACAATTTTTTCTTGCCTCCTCAATCAATAATTTCACTTCTCTACCTGCCGCATATGCCGACGAAGGATTGAAATACAGCGGAATAGCCTCCGTCAATACTTCCTTCACCGACTCATGCAACGGGGTTGTCGCGTTATGATCCAAATACACTTGCATGAGCAATTTATTTCAATTCGTCTTTAATCAAATCGTACAACCATAAAGAGGCTTTGACGGTAACATCCTTACAAGCTTCATATTCGGGTCGATTTGCAATATTTTCGACAACATCCTTGCATACGGTCGAGGAAAACTCTTCCGCAAAAGACCGGCGAAATTTCGCCGAGAGAAAAACCAATTTCGAAATGTCCCGATCGCCTTCGTTGCGGCCGAACATAGCCCCGAGTGCAATGACTCCGCCCGAAAGAGCTCCGCAGATATCTTGTTTACATTTACCGATGCCGCCGCAAAAGCCCGAAGCCGTCTTACATCCGTATTCCGAACAATCGGGAAAAAGTTCGTGAATGGTATTGACAATCGCTTCGGCGCAATGAAAACCCTTGGCGTAATTTCCGTAAACGATTTCTTTTATTTTCTCCTTTTCCATGGTATGAAACATGATAAATTTTACATTTGCAAATGTATTTTATCGAAAAATAAAAACAAAGCGATATTTTTCGATACTTAATATCGATATTTTTGATAACAAGATATGGAATTCCGAGAGCTGAAAACCTTTCAAGTAGTCGCGAGCTTATTGAGTTTCAATAATGCGGCCGAAATTCTTCACGTAGCGCAATCGACCGTTTCGGCACAAATACGTTCACTCGAAAATGATTTGGGAAAAGACCTTTTTCTTCGTTCCGGAAAAACAATCAGCCTGACTCCGGCGGGAGCCAAATTGCTGACTTACACGCAACGGCTTGTAAATATGGAACAGGAAATCAGAAGCATCTTGGGAAATATCGACGACCAATACGGAACCTTAACGATCAAAACTCCTCAATCTTTAAGCACCCTTCTTTTCCCCGAACTCATCAAGGAGTTTCAATTGCTTTTTCCGAAGATGGGATTCGACATCGATTGGTGCACCAGCTTTCATTTGATCGACCTGTTCAATTCGGGTACCATCGATTTGGCTTTTCTGATCACGGATTATTTCGACGATAAAAATTTACGAACGGAAGAACTTTCGGAAGTAAAACTGATTCTTGCCGCCTCTCCGAAAGACCCGTTAACGAAGAAAAATAACGTAACCGTTGACGACCTGAATGATACAACACTGATATTTGCCAAATCGGAATGCAACTATAAAAACATCCTGCAAAAGATGCTTCTTCGTCACAACGTCAAGCCTCGAAAAATGATTGAAATAAACAGTTTAGATGCAGTGAAACGCCTGCTGTTACTCGAAAACGGAATATCGTTTATTCCCGAATCGATCATTACAGAAGAACTGAAAACCGGACAACTGAAAGCATTAAATTGGTCGGGCGAAAACATTCACGCAAAATTGATCATGATTTGGCCTCAAGACAAACATGTTTCCGACTCTTTGAGCGCTTTCATGATCATGACAAGAAAAACACTGTCGGGTATAACCGTTTAGATTTCGGTCCCGTCGAATACTCGCAATACAAACAACTGCGCCTATTCCGCAGGCACGGATTTCATTTGTTCCGCAAACGTTTTTCCGAATTCGATCAGTTGTTGCCCCTTTTCCTCTCCGGGACGGAATTTGCCTTTGTACGGTTTTTGCACTACTTTCAGTTTGAGCCCCGACAAATTGGCTTCGATTAAATCCGTCGCCTCGCCGCTCCATCCGTACGAACCGAATGCCGCGGCCGGTTTCCCGCGATCGCGTAAAGGATTAATTGCGGCAAACAATTTATATACGGGCAACAACGTATTCTGATTGATGGTGGGCGAACCGACGATCAAAGCGTCCGAACGGGTAATAGCGGCTTCGAGGTCGCCGGTCAATGCAAATTCAATATCCATACATTCAACTTCGAAATCGCCCGCCGATTTAATTCCCTCGATGATCTTTTCGGCCATTTGACGAGTATATCCGTATGCGGATACATACGTGATCAATATTTTGTTGTTCTTTCCTTCGGTGATGTCCATATACTCGCGGGCCAATCGATCGCTCTTATCCACGATTTCTTTCCACGTAACGCGAAGCACGGGGCCGTGTCCCGTACAAATAACCTTAATATCCAACGGACGGATTTTTTCGATTGCCTTTACCATAAACTTACTGTATGGCCTCAAAATACAATCGAAATAATACACAAACGCCTCGTCATATTCTTCCTTTTTAGTCACCAAATCGTCGAAAACGGGCGCAAAACAATAATGCGCGCCGAACGAATCGCAGGTAAACAACACGTTGTCCTCTTCCAACCAAGTATACATGGTATCCGGCCAATGCAAATTGGGCGCACCGATAAAACGAAGCGTTTTGTTGCCAAGGTCGAGCGTATCTCCGTCTTTCACCTTGATCGACTTGAACGGCCGGTTCATAATTTCGCCCAAATAAGCCAACGCCTGTCCCGTACCGACCACGGTAGCATTAGGCGCAATATCGAGCAACGGCGATAAACTCCCCGCGTGATCGGGCTCGGTATGATTCATCACGATATATTCGATCTCTTCGGGGTTGCATACCGCTTTCACCTTATCCAAATATATCGCCGTGTGCGTATCTTTAACCGTTTCGACGAGTGTTTTCTTATCGGCATCGATAAAATATGCATTATAGGTCGTGCCGTATTTGGTTTCCATCACGATATCGAATACCTTCAAATCGGGATCAAGTGCCCCGATCCATTTCACGGAAGGCGTTACTTCAAGAATTTTATGATTGTCACTCATGATTGCTTATTTAGAATGAGACAAAATTAAGCCAAAAATCGTAAGAAGCAAAATCCGCTCCGAAAACTCATTTGGCGCCGACATCATCCGATTTGTCGAAATATTTCCTCACAACGTCGGCTTTCTGCTTGCCGACAACTTTTTCCAATTCTTCTTGCGTTGCCGAACGCAAACGGGCCACCGATTTGAATTCCCGTAACAATTTTTCGCCGGTTTTCTCTCCGATTCCCTCGATTTGATTCAATTCGGTATTGATCATCGCTTTCGAACGCTTGTTTCGATGGAACGTGATGCCGAAACGATGCGCTTCGTCGCGCATGTGTTGTATCAATTTGAGGCTTTCCGAACGTTTGTCCAAATACACCGGCGCCGAATCACCGGGAAAATAAATCTCCTCGAGTCTTTTGGCGATTCCGATAACGGCAATTTTTCCGATCAAGCCGAGTTGCTCGAGACTGTTAACGGCAGAACCCAATTGACCTTTACCGCCGTCGATGATGATCAATTGCGGCAACGGTTCGCCCTCTTCCGTCATACGACGGTAACGGCGGTATACCACCTCTTCCATCGAGGCAAAATCGTTGGGTCCCTCCACCGTCTTGATGTTGAAACGCCGATAATCCTTTTTGGACGGACGTGCATCTTTAAACACCACGCATGCCGCAACCGGATTCGTTCCCTGAATGTTCGAGTTGTCGAAACATTCAATATGAACAGGCAATTCCGTCAAATGCAAATCCCGTTTCAAGGTTTCCATGATACGATTCACATGCCGATCGGGATCGACCAACTCGACTTGTTTTTTCTTTTCCATCTGGAAATACTTGACGTTCCGTTGCGATAATTCCAGCAGTTTTTTCTTGTCGCCGATTTTGGGTATCGTGTAAGTAATTCCGGGTAATGTCACATCGGGCAAAAAAGGGATAATGATCTCGCGCGAATCGCTCATGAAACGTTCCCGCATGTCGGTAATAGCGAAACTCAACAACTCTTCGGGTTGCTCGTCGAGTCGTTTGGTCAACTCCACGGTATTTGCCTGTATCACGGCCCCGTCAACAATTCTCAAATAGTTAATGTAAGCGCTTTGAATATCTTCTTCGTACGAAAACACGTCCACCTTATCGACGGCAGGATTGACGATCGTCGATTTACTGCGATATTTTTCGAGTAAGGCAATTCTGGTCTTCACGATCTCCGCTTCCTCGAAACGATACGTCTCCGCATATTCGACCATCAACGTTTTCAAGTGTTGTATCACCGACGAAATGTTACCCTTCAAAATATCTTTGATCTGCTCAACGGATTCGTCGTAGTCTTCCTCCGTTTGAAGACCTTCACACGGTCCTTTGCAGTTACCGATATGATATTCCAAGCACACTTTGAATTTATGCCGTTCAATTTGATCTTTGGTGAGATTCAGCGAACAAGTACGCAACGGATAAAGCTGTTTGACCAAATCGAGCAAGGTGCGTACCGTCATCACCGAAGTATACGGCCCGAAGTATTTGGAACCGTCGCGAATGGGATTACGCATGAGATATATGCGCGGAAAATGCTCGTTGCGAACCACAATCCACGGAAAAGACTTATCGTCTTTCAGCAGAATATTGTAGCGCGGTCGATATTTCTTGATCAGATTGTTTTCCAGCAGCAGCGCGTCACTTTCGGTTTCCACCACGATGGTTCGCAAATCGACGATTTTGGAAACCATCAAAATCAGTTTCCGGGTGTCATGCGGTTTAGTGACATCAGACGAAACGCGTTGTTTCAGATTCTGGGCTTGACCGATATATATGATTTTTCCCTCGGCATCCAAAAATTGATACACACCCGGATCGGAAGGCAAATTGGCTACGGTTTTCCGGAGAAGATTCACGAAAGGTTCCTTTTCGGAGTTTTCCAAATTACATGTATTTTTTGTATTCGCAAAACATCCGCTTAAAGCTCCAAAATCCCCAATCCTTGGCGGATAATTTCCGGCTCATCGCTCGTACAATCGACAATAGTGGAAAACTCGGTACCGCCGTAACCGCCGTCGACTACCAAATCGACCACGCCTTCGTATTTCTCGTGAATAAGTTCCGGATCGGTGGCATATTCGATCATCTCATCGTCGAACAACACCGAAGCGGAAAGCAAAGGATTTCCGAGTTGCTCGACGATAGCCGCCGCAATAGCATTGTCGGGAATACGGATACCGACCGTTTTCTTCTTATTTTCCAGCATTTTGGGAACCTTATTTCCCGCATTGAGAATAAATGTAAACGGTCCCGGAAGATTACGTTTCATTAATTTGAACACGGGATTGGGAACTTGACGGGCATATTCGCTCAAATGACTCAAATCGCGACAAATAAACGAAAAGTCCGCTTTTTCGGGTTTCACCCCTTTGATTCGCGCAATTCGTTCCACCGCTTTGTGATTATGTATATCACAACCAATGCCATATACCGTATCGGTGGGATAAATAATCACCCCGCCTTCCCGCAAAATCTTAACAATGGATTCTATTTGTTTCGGGTTGGGATTTTCAGAATAAAGTTTCGCTAACATGACCGATGAAAAATGGACTCATTGTCCGATAATGGTTTTATTACTCATTTCAACCAAATTACATGTTTCAAATAATTGTACCACTAATTCCCAATTGCGTTCAAACAAAGAAAAAAGTTGTTTATTTCGAATATTACCGGTTGTCACGATCAATAATTTTTGAGGGATACCTTTTAAAATATACGAATCAATAAAATCGGAATCTTTGGTAATAACGATTCGGTTGTCACATCGAGATATTTCTCTTATTTGATTGTCGGAAGTACGTTCTTTGTCGGGTAAATCATCGGTATGCAATGCATCATACCCTTTATCTCTTAAAAATAAAGCTATTCGATACGGCAATTGTGCATCTATGATGAATTTCATGCAATAAGTTTGTGTATCGCTTTTACCCTTGTTAATTGCGAAGCAAAAGCCAAACAAGCCAAAATATCATCTTCTTCAATTGCCGGATAATCCTCAATAATTTCCGCAAACGTCATACCCGAAGACAATAAATCAAGTATCATTTCGACCGGATATCGCATGTTTCTTACGGTCGGCTTTCCATGACATATATTCGGATTGACGGTAATTCTGTCAATTAATGTTTTCATTTCCAATGATTCTAAAATAATAAAACAAAGGTAACCATTTTAATCACAAATCAATTAACCTCGTTGTTATCAATACCGTTTCGTCGAGATCATGCAATTTGCCCCTCAATTTTTCAACAGCATCTTTCGTGCCGTTTCGTCGGCAACATTTTGTCCCTTTAAACGGGCAAGAAGCTCCAATGCAAAATCGAACGTAAAGCCCGCCGCACGACCCGTAATCATGTTTCCGTCCACCGTAACGGGTGCGTAAGTTATTTCCGCTCCGTCAAGATAATTTTCGTATCCCGGGTAACAAGTTGCTTTCTTGCCTCGGAGTAAACCGAGTTCACCGAAAACAATCGGGGCAGCGCAAATGGCGGCCAAAAGTTTTCCTTTTGCCGCAAACGCAAGCACTTCCTTTTTCAATCCGTTATGTTCGTTGATTTTCACCGTTCCGCCGGGAAGAATCAACATTTCGGCATTCGCAAAATCGACTTCATCAAACATGCAATCGGCAACCACCGGAATTTGATGTCCGCCGACAACTGTTTTACCGGACGTCAACGATACCGTTTTAAGATCTACCCCGCCGCGCCGCAAAACGTCCACGGTGACCAATGCTTCAACTTCCTCGAAACCTGTTGTTAAAAAAATGAATGTTTCCATAAAAAAGGCCTCTCCCCCTTTATCCCCCTCTCCATCCGGGAGAGGGGGAAACCTGCTAATCAAAGCCGGGATAAAATTATTAATATATCTTTTTGTATCTCAATCACAAGACATCTCCATTGCATACAATCACATGGCTTCCGTGATGAGCACGCAACTCCCTCCCCATTTGGGGGAGGGTCGGGGTGGGGCTTCCCTTATTCCATCACCTTATATGCCGCTAAAATTCCTCGCATCACCGCCGAAGTGAATCCGGCATGTTCCATCTCGTTCAATCCCTTAATCGTAATACCCTTCGGTGTGGTCACTTTATCGATTTCCTCTTCGGGATGAGCGTTCGATTCAGTCATCATCGCAGCGGCGCCGGCCATGGTTTGAATGATCATTTCCTTGGCAATATCGGGGCGTAATCCGATTTCTACCGCACCGGTCATGGCTGCACGAAGATAACGAAGTGCGAAAGCCGTCCCGCACGAAGCGATGACAGTCGCCGCATTCATCAGCGATTCATCAACCAAAACGGCTTTTCCCACTTGGGCAAACAGGTCGATTACTGTGCTATGTCGTGCCATTCCGATATCGTTTACGGCAATGCAGGTCATCGATTGATTAACGGCCATTGCCGTATTCGGGATAACACGAAACAACGAACGTTTGCCCGCATAAAGTTCCAATTGATTTAAGGTAATCCCGGCGGCTAACGACACAAGCAAGGTATCGTCTTTCAGCGATGTCAATATTTCTTCGATGACGGGACGCACCAAATACGGTTTTACGCAAAGGATAACCATATCGGCCGATTTTACGGCTTCAATGTTATTTTGCGAGGCGTTGACGCCTTTTGCGACGAACGGAGTTAATGCTTCGCCGCGGGGATCAGTCACGGTAATATTGTTCGCCGTAACGGTTTTGTCGCGCAACAAACCCGTAATCAAAGCCGAACCTATATTTCCGGAACCTATAATCGTGATTTTCATAACATCTATATTCTTATTTATTTCTACTCATTAAACCTAATAGGTTTAATTCCTTATTTGAGTTTACAAATCATAAATACTCTTTGCCGGCATTTTCTTGAACACCAATCCGCTTCGTGCCGGCAGATACAATTTCAAGTAATTGTTTTCCATCGGGCGGTCTTCAAAAATGCTGCCGGTGAAATAGTCCAACGATTCGTCGACCAATCCGAAACCGTTGAATTTCGGCGAATCGGTATCAAGCGCCACGCGAAACTTTCCGGGCCCCGTCGGAATACCGTAATCGGTATACGATCGACTGGGACTGAAATTGAAGACAAATATTAATTCGTTGCGACGGAAAGCCAATATTTGGCGCTTTTTATCTTCAAGCAATAATTCGGGAGAACGGCGGAAAAAAGCCTCATTTCCGATCAAAGCCAACATTTCGCGATCGAAGTCGGCCAAAAAACGGAATTTCAAGTTTTGATTGAGCAATAAACTCCATTGACGACGTGCGTATTGATACGACCAATTGTTCCCTTCGCGCGGAAAATCGATCCATTCGGGATGTCCGAATTCGTTGCCCATAAAACACAAATAACCGTTTCCGGCAGTGCCGGCGGTTACCAAACGAATCATCTTGTGTAATGCCATTCCGCGATCGACAATCAAACTTTTGTCATTGAGAGACATTTTGGTATATATTTCCTTGTCGATCAGTCGAAAAAAGACGGTTTTATCGCCCACCAACGCTTGATCGTGAGATTCCACATAACCGATGGTCTTCTCGTCGTCGCGTTTGCGACACAACTCGTAATAAATATTGCTCACGTCCCATTTCTCGTCGGATTGATCCTTAATGATCTTAATCCAATAATCGGGCGTACCCATGGCCAATCGGTAATCAAATCCGATTCCTCCGCTTTCGATCGGCGTGGCAAGTCCGGGCATACCGCTCATCTCTTCAGCCACGGTAATCGCTTCGGGTTTTACTTGATGTATCAATTCATTGGCCAGCATTAAATAAGCAGTCGCATCCTTGTCCTCGCTGCCGTCGAAATACATCGAATATTCCGTAAAATCCTTAGACAGACCGTGATGCGTGTACAGCATACTGGTAATCCCGTCGAAACGGAAGCCGTCTATCCGATATTCTTCCAACCAATATTTGCAGTTGGAAAGCAAAAAATGCAACACCTCGTTCTTGCCGTAGTCGAAACACAACGAATCCCACGCGGGGTGATTGCGGCGGTTGTCGCCGTGAAAATATTGATAGGGTGTCCCGTCGAAAATATTCAACCCTTCGGCCGTATTTTTTACCGAATGCGAATGCACCAAGTCCATGATCACCCGTAATCCTTGCTGGTGTGCGGTATCCACCAACGATTTAAAATCGTCGGGTGTGCCGAAGCGCGACGATACGGCAAAGAAGTTCGAAACATGATAACCAAACGAGCCGTAATACGGATGTTCTTGAACAGCCATCAATTGTACCGTGTTATACCCCGTTTGTTTGATGTACGGAATCATTTTATCGCGATATTCGGCAAAAGTTCCCACGCGAAACTCTTCCGTGGCCATTCCCACATGGCTTTCGTAAATTAAGGGAACGGGGTTCGGAGATTGAAAATCGGGCACCTGCCATACATACGGTTGTTCGGGATTCCAAACCTGTGCGCTGAATATTTTGGTTTGTTCGTCCTGCACGGTACGATTAGCATACGACGGAATCCGTTCGCCTTGCCCGCCCTTCCAGCACACCAATAAACGATATAATTGTTGGTGTCGGAGTTTGTCGCCGGGCAATTCCAATTCCCAAACACCTTTCGGCAACGATTTTAATTCGTATTCGGGATTTGTTTTCCAATCCGTGAAATCACCGATGATGTACACCGCCGTTGCATTGGGCGCCCATTCGCGAAACACCCAACCCGTTGCCGTCCGATGCAGACCGAAATACAAATATCCCGTTGCAAAATCGGCCAACGAACATCCGTCCGTCAGTTCCTTTTCCTTACGGGCTGCGTTTACGCGTCGTTGCGCGATTTGCTCGGCAAACGGTTTTAACCACGGATCGTTTTTAACCAAAAGCGGTGTTTCCATATACTGTAAGTTTCAAAAGGAGGCTGTTCAAAAAGTCGAAGACGAACGTCATTGCGAGGAAGAACGACGAAGCAATCCGGTAATAATCAAAAAGATTGTTTCGCCATCACTCGCAATGACGCGGTAAAAACAGGCTTTTTGAATACACTCATAAGGCCTCCCTATTTAACAATCTTCATTTCGTCCAACAAGTGCGACGCTCCGGCGAATTTATCGATAATAAACAACACGTAACGAATATCGACGCTGATGGTACGCTGAAGTTTCGGTTCATATACGATATCGCCGCTCATCGCTTCCCAGTTGCCGTCGAAAGCGATACCCACCAATTGGCCTTTTCCGTTGATGACGGGACTTCCCGAATTACCTCCGGTAATGTCGTTGTCGGAGATGAAACACACGGGTAATTCTCCGCTCGCGTCGGCATAAGGTCCGAAATCTTTACTTTCGTACAATTCCTCCAATCGATCGGGCACCGCAAATTCCGTACTTGCGGGATCATCCTTTTCCATGACGCCTTTCAATGTGGTATAATAATTATAGTACACGGCGTCGCGCGGAAAATAATCGCTTACCTTTCCGTACGTAAGACGCATGGTAAAGTTGGCATCGGGATACCAAACTTTGTCTTTATCCTTTTCGATGGTACCCGCAATATACAAACGCTGCCCTTTTTCGATTTTTTCGCTGCCCTCTTCCATGTTGGTTCTCAAATTTTCGAGCATTGTCCGAATCGATTGACCGGCTTGAAACACGGGATCTTTTTCCAACGTTTTTGCCTTCGGCTTTTGCAGGAAAGCATCCATGCGTGCGGGATCGGAAAAGATGGATTTATCGAACCAATCTTGTGCGTATTTACCGATATTTCCTTTGTATTTCTTTTGAATCGTTTGATAAAAATCGGGATAATACGTCGGAGAAATATCTTCGAAATATCTTTTCAGCATTGCCTCGGTTACTTCGCGATCCAATGCACGATCGTAATCTTTGTAAAACTCACCCGCCTTTTCCCAAACGTAGGCCGCCTTAAATTTCATGGCGTCTTTATCCGGTTTTTCTTTTTTCAGCTCATCGTAAAACGAACGAAAACGAAATGAAAATCGAGCCAATTCGGCGCCTTGAAAAAAGCATTCGAACAAATAAAGAAATGCTTTTTCGTATTCTTTGTCCGATTCGACACCCGTTTTGATCAACGGCAACGCTTCGCCGTATTCGGTATGACGATCGGCGGCGGCATTCACCCAATCCGTGAAACTTTGTTCTTGATCCAACTTACGTCCGTATACGTCCAAACGTTTGATTCCTTGAGATTGTCCGATCGAATATTTCCAATAATTGCTCGATTCGGAATATTTGGAGGCATATTTGATACGAACGGCAGGGTTGACCTGCATGTGTCGTTTCATGATTTCCTGTTTCTCTCCGCGAATTTTCACTCGTGCGGGAAGTTCCGTATTCAGCAGTTCATCTACCTCGTACGAAGTCATGTAGCGGTTGGTGCTGCCCGGATAACCCAATACCATCGTGAAATCTTCCTTTTCGACGCCTTTCAACGAAATCGGCAAAAAATGCTTCGGCTTAAGCGGGACGTTATCCTTCGAGTGTTCGGCCGGTTTGCCTTCCGCATCGGCATACACGCGAAATATGCTGAAATCGCCCGTGTGGCGCGGCCATACCCAATTATCGGTTTCATCTCCGAATTTGCCTATGGACGACGGCGGCGCACCCACCATCCGCACATCGGTATATTCCTCGTACACCAACAAATAAAATCGATTACCGCCGAAATAGCTTTCCACTCTGGCGTCGAGGTGCGAATCACGTACCGCTTCCGACGTTATCTCGTAACTTATTATATCGATGGTGTCCCCACGCGCAATTTCCGTCATGTCGGAAGTTAATCGGGAATTAATTCGGTCGCTGACATCTTCGATGCGTACCAAAAAAGTAACCGTCAGTCCCGGAGTATAGATTTCTTCGCTTTTCGTTTTCGCCCAAAAACCATCCGACAGATAATCGTGATCTACCGAACTGTGTTGCTGGATGGCATCGTAACCGCAATGATGGTTGGTCAATAACAACCCTTGATCGGAAATCATCTCGCCCGTACATCCCCGACCGAAAATGACAATCGCGTCTTTAAGGCTCGAACGATTGGCATCGTAAATCTGTTCGGCCGTCAATTCGCAGCCCATTTTCTGCATGGTTCCGATATTCAACTTTTCCAAAAGCGGCAACAACCACATACCTTCGTCCGCACGCGACGAACCGAAAGCCATTATCGAAATCGAAAGAAAAACAAATAATTTTTTCACAAAAAATAAACTTTAAACAAAAATCGAATGATCAAAAACGGAGTTTGTGCTTTTCCCGTCATTTCGGAATTAAATCAATCATCGAATGAGGGAGTTTCGCAAACCTACTTTTAAACGAAAGAACACAAAGATGCGAATTATTTCGGTAAGAAACTCAAAAGATTCATTTTTCTCTCGCAACTAACCATTCGGGGTTATGATACAAACACATTCACGTCCGCAATTGTTTCGGAGGAAAGATTCAAATCGCAATCGCTTGCGACACGAAACGCGTTCGAGCAAACGTCATTGGTATTTTTTCGAAAAAACAAAAAAAGTCTTTGCGATTATCATAAAAAAGTATACTTTTGCGCTCTCGTTTTTCGAAGCGGGAAAAATCATGTAAATTTTGATAATCACCATATAAATTTCCGATAATGAAAAGAACGTTTCAACCGTCGAACAGGAAAAGAAAAAACAAGCACGGTTTCAGAGAAAGAATGTCAACCGCCAACGGGCGTAAGGTTTTGGCGGCACGTCGTGCACGGGGCAGAAAAAAACTTTCCGTTTCGGACGAATATTCGCGTAAATAAAATAATCGGATCGCATCCGGTCGATGAAAGTAAAGAATCGCATGCGGTTCTTTACTTTTTTTGTTTCGGGAAAAAGGTATGAAATCGGTTGAATCATTGGAATATTTGCTTTCGCGGGCCGACGACCGAATGGTCGCTGTGGGCCGAAAAGTGATGGACGGGCATCGACTTAATGCCGCCGACGGTTTAACATTGTACCAAAGCCGCGATTTGGGCTTGTTGGGTGCATTGGCCGATTTCGTGAAGCGAAAGAAAAGCGGTGATCAAATCTGTTTCAACAAAAATTTTCATATCGAACCCACCAATATTTGCATTTACCGATGTAACTTTTGTTCGTACGCCTGCAACACGGGCGATGTCGATTCGTGGGAGGAAAGCATCGAGGACATTGTTGCCGCGGCCGAACGCTATCGGCAATCGGATGTCACCGAGGTACACATTGTCGGAGGAGTGCACCCCGATCGCGATGTTTATTATTACGCGTCGATGTTGCAAGCGGTTCGCCGAATTCTTCCGCAAATCCACATCAAAGCTTTCAGCGCGGTAGAGCTGGAGTATATGTTCGAAAAAGCGAACGTAACGGACGATGAAGGATTCGATATTTTGAGACAAGCCGGATTGCAATCGATTCCCGGCGGCGGCGCCGAAATATTCGACGAAGAAATACGTCGAAAAATCTGTCCTCAAAAAACCGGTTCGCAACGTTGGTTGGATATCCATCGTGCAGCCCACCGATCGGGCATTCTGTCGAACGCAACCATGCTGTACGGACACGTGGAAAGTTACGAGCATCGTATTGATCATTTGACAAGGCTTCGGAACCTGCAAGATGAAACGCACGGGTTCAACGCCTTCATTCCCTTGAAATTCAGAATGGCTAACAACCCCATGTCGTACGTGGGCGAAGTGACGGCCATCGAAGATCTGAAAAACTATGCCGTATCGCGGATTTTTTTGGACAATATCCCGCATATCAAAGCCTATTGGCCGATGATCGGTAAAGATATGACGCAATTGGCCGTTTCTTACGGGGCGGATGATGTGGACGGAACCATCGACGATACCACCAAAATTTATTCGATGGCGGGTGCCGCCGATCAAAAACCAGCCATGACCACCGACGAATTGATCGAGCTGATTTGCGCCGCCGGATATTCGCCCGCGGAAAGAGACAGCGTGTACCGGACGATCAAAGAATATTGAAAACTCAATACCCGAAAGGGCATCCGAAGATACGTTCGTGTTTTTGAAAATATTTTCGGAGAAAATTGTTTGTATCGGGAAAATGTTTTTACCTTTGCAGTCCTAAAAACGAAAAATACGAAAATAAGATAAATATTTGTCAGCAATGGATTTGATGAAGTTGGTTCAAGAGCAAAGTGCCGGTTCGAAGGAATTTCCGAAATTTGCAAGCGGCGATACCGTTACGGTTCATTATAAAATCAAAGAAGGAAACAAAGAACGTATTCAGCAATACAGAGGCGTGGTGATTCAACGGAAAGGCGGAAGCAGCAATATCGCAACGTTTACCGTACGCAAAATGTCGGGCGAAATCGGCGTGGAAAGAATTTTTCCCGTAGCATCTCCTTTCATCGAAAAAATTGAAGTGAACAAATACGGAAAAGTTCGTCGTGCGAAAATTTTCTATTTGAGAAATTTAACGGGTAAAAAAGCCCGCATCGCCGAAAAGAAATTTGCTGCTCCGACGGCATAAAGCAGACACATAAAGAAACGGATATTATATCCGTTTTTGTTTCATATAAAACGCCGCCGTGCATACAATCATATGCACGGCGGCGTTTCTTTTTATGTTGTCGATGTGATTCGTCCGTAAAATCGTTCCGTCGATCAATTATTCGCATTGTTCCGAACCGAATCGAATTTCCGAAAAAATTATTCGAACAAGCTTTCGTCTCGGATCAACATCAGAATGGACGATTGAGATACAATGATGTATTTTTCGCCGTTGAACACGATCTCGTAAGCGCCGTTTTGCAAATACACGGCCAAATCGCCTTCGCGCGGTTGCAACGGAACATATTTCACCTCATCTCTCTTATCTTTCCACGGTTCATCAACCTCGGCAATTGCGGGAATCGGATAACCGGGTCCCACTTTCACTACCCAGCCGCTTTGGATGCGTTCATTTTCCTGTACGCCCGGAGGGAGCAACAAGCCGCCTTTGGTTTTTTCCATCGGAGATTTCGGCTTAATCAAGATGCGATCACCTACGATGATAAATTTATTTAAATCGGTATTATCTATTTGTAAGGGCATGAATTATTTTAATTTTGATGATTGCTTTCATTCATGAGAACGTTTTGCCGTTTTATTTTGTTTTCGGCGTTGGCTGCCGGCGATATTGCGTAATTTAAACGGGCTCTCCGATCAGTGTTGCCGGCGTACAATCGGTAACGCGTACCTGCACGTAATCGCCGGAAACGTGATTACCCTTCGGGAATACCACCACCATGTTTTGTGAGTTGCGCCCCGACAGTTGTTCGATTGATTTTTTCGATGTGCTTTCCGCCAACACCTCATATACGTTGCCTACACTGCGTTGTTTGCTTTCGGCCGATAACTTTCCCTGCATGTCGATGATTTCCCACAAGCGTCTGTCTTTGATTTTTTCCGAAACATCATCCTTCATTTTTTTTGCCGCCAACGTGCCGGGACGAACGGAATATTTGAACATGAACGCATAATCGAATCGAACTTGTTCCATCAACGAAAGCGTGTCGCGATGATCTTCCTCCGTTTCGGAACAAAAGCCCGCAATAATATCGGTTGATACGGCGCAATCGGGCATAATGCGTTTGATGGCTTCGATACGTTCCAAATATCGTTCGCGGGTATAACCGCGCCGCATTAATTCCAATATTCGCGTGCTGCCCGACTGAACGGGAAGATGTATGCTTTTGCAAATATTGTGATGCGCTGCCATAACGTGTAACACTTCGTCGTGCATATCCTTCGGATGCGAGGTGGAAAAACGTACCCGCAACTCGGGCGAAATACGGGCAACCGACTCCAACAGTTCGGCAAATCCGATGATCCCGCCGTCCTCTTTTTTCAAACGGTACGAATCGACGTTTTGTCCCAACAACGTCACTTCTTTGTATCCCATGTCGACTAATTCGCAGACTTCCCGCAAAATCGTGTCGCGACTTCGGCTTCGTTCCACGCCTCGGGTGTACGGTACAATGCAATAGGAACAACAATTGTTGCATCCGCGCATAATGGAGACAAACGATGATACGCGATTTTTATCCATCCGCACGGGACTGATGTCCGAATACGTTTCTTCGCGCGAAAGCAGCACATTAACGGCCTTTTGTCCCGTGCCCGCACTGCGCACCAAATCGGGAAGATCGCGATACGCATCGGGGCCGACCACCAAATCGACCGATTTTTCCTCCTCGAGCAATTGCGTTTTGAGGCGTTCGGCCATGCATCCGATCACGCCGATCATCAATCCGGGCCGCTTTTTCTTTTCCATACGGAACACATCCAAACGCCCGCGAACCCGCTGCTCCGCATTTTCGCGTATCGAACAGGTATTCACCAATACCAAATCGGCATCCGATAATTTTTCGGTAAGGCCGTAACCTTCGTCCGCAAGAATGGAAACCACCACTTCGCTGTCACTGACGTTCATCTGACAGCCGTACGTTTCCATATAAACTTTCAAAGGCTTGACGGCCAAATCTGCCGGTCGAAGCCCGTTTACGCTAACTTGAAAGTTTGTATTTTTGACCATTATAATTTACGTGATATTAACTTCGGTTCAATTACTCGGTATTTGCCGACTTTCGACATCATCTCCGAATTTAAGACCTTAATCTTGAGACTGCTTTATATCTTTGATTTGTAATTGTATTTTCGTTTCGCCTTTAAATGTATTTTCTTCGATCGAGTAACAAACGTCGAAAGGTATTCCCGAACGAATGGTTGCATAATGCTCGCCCAATTGGAAGCCGATGGCCGGAAAAACCAAATCGGGATTATCCGCTTGCTTCAAATTGAGTTTTAAATGCTCACCGCATTTACCGACAATTTTTCCGGCGCCCGTATCGACAACATTGCGCGTCAAAAAAACGGGCGACATATTTTTGGGTCCGAACGGTTGAAACTGTTTCAAAATGCGGACAAATTTGGGCTGAATGCTCGTGAAATCGATTTTCGTATCGATATCGACAACCGGGATCAGCTGTTCGTCGGTAATGGTTGCCGCAACCACTTCTTCGAATCGTTTACTGAAAATCGGCACATTTTCCGTTTTCAACGTGATGCCCGCCGCAAACATATGTCCGCCGAAATTTTCGAGAAGATCGCTGCACGAATCAATGGCCTTATACAGATCAAACCCTTCAACCGATCGTGCCGAACCAGTTGCGATGCCGCAAGATTCGGTGAGTACGACCGTCGGACGATAATAAGTTTCCGTTAAGCGCGAAGCAACGATTCCGACCACTCCCTTGTGCCACGACGGATTGAACAAAACGGTCGTTTTGCGGTATTCCTGTTCGGGATCGGCCGCCAACATACGGAGCGCTTGGCAAGTGATGTCCGAATCGACGTTTTTCCGATCGGTATTAAACCGATCGATTTCCGCGCCAACTTCCCGAGCAACTTTTTCGTCGTCCGAAATAAGCAATTTCACCGCATGTTTTCCCGATTTCATACGACCGGCGGCATTGATGCGCGGTCCGATCTTAAAAACGATATCTTCTACAGCCAGCGGCAAACCGTCCAATCCGGACAATTTTACGATGGATTTTAATCCCAACCCGGGATTTTCATTCAGCTTTTTGATCCCCAAAGCGGCCAACACGCGATTTTCGCCATCCATCGGCACAATATCGGAAGCTATGCTGACGGCCACCAAATCAATGTATTCATATACTTCTTCCGCGGGAATTTTATTGACCTGTGCATACGCCTGTAACAGTTTAAATCCCACACCGCAACCCGAGAGCTCTTTATACGGATAAGTACAATCGGCCCGTTTGGGATTAAGAATGGCGAATGCCGACGGTAATGAGGCTCCGGGATAATGATGATCGCATACGATGAAATCGATGCCTTCCGATACCGCATACTTAATTTTGTCCACCGCTTTGGTACCGCAATCCAAACTGATGATCAGTTTAAATCCGCCCGATTTCGCGATATCGATACCTTTATAGGATATTCCGTACCCTTCGGTGTAACGGTCGGGAATATAATAATCGACGTTGGGATATATTTTTTTGAGAAACGAATAGACCATGGCCACGGAAGTGGTACCGTCCACGTCGTAATCGCCGTATATCATAATGCGTTCGCGATTGCGCACGGCATGATTGATACGATCGACAGCCCGCTGCATATCCTTCATCAAGAAAGGCGAATGCAGGTGTTCGTATGCCGGACGAAAAAATACTTTGGCACTCTCAAAATCCTTAATTCCCCGTTGTACCAATAATTCGGCCAATATGCCGTCCACTTCCAATGCTTCCGCAAGACATTGTATCTCTGCCGCATCGGGTATCGGCTTTACATTCCATTTTTTACCGTGCATTTTGCAAAGGTACAAAAAAGATCAAAGACCGTAAATCTTGCCGAATCATAAAACGATATCGATATTTGTTTTGTGGATGACGTACATGTACACGGATTATCAAAATATGCGTCGTGTTCGCACACGAATTAAACAATAAACGTAAAACGACAAACAAATATCTTCAATCCGAAAAAGAACGTTTGTAATGTTCCGCATTTTCCGGATTTTAATTTCGACTTTAAATCCGAAATAAACTTTATTTCAACACCTTCCGAAAAACGATCGGGCATCACATAGCGAGAAGTTTATCGAATCGTTTGCCCAAATCTTTTAACTCATCGAGCGAATCGGAGGAACCCTGTTCGGTGGTCAACCAACTACCATGATAACTTTTGCGTGCCTCCGCCAGCACTTTGGCCCAATTAACGTCACCATCGGTCAGTTTAATATTAAACCCTTCTCCCGGGCCTTTCTTATCGGCTTCCCGTTTACTGTAGTCCTTGATATGAATCCGACCTATGCGATTTCCCAAAATTCTGATCCATTGTTCCGGCCACCCATACGCCAAAATATTTCCGCAATCGAAATAAAACCCGACATACGGACTATTGAACTGATCCACGAAACGACATGCTTCCAAGGGGCTTAAAAGAAAATTATTCCAAACGTTTTCGACGCAGATTTTTACTTTGAGCTTTTCCGCAACGGGAAGCATTTTTTTGATGCTTTCGGTAGACCGATTCCAACATTCGTCGTACCCGACGGTTTCGTTCACCACTCCGGGAACGAGCAGTACGACATCCGTTCCGTAGGCTTTGGCATCTTCCAATGCCGTAATCGCATCATCAATCCCCACTTGTCGTACGGCGGCATCGGGATGCGAAATCGGGTTACTCCAATGTTTGGAACAACACACGCTCGAAACTGTCAATCCGTTGTTCTTCATTGCGGCAATCATTTCGTTTTTGTCCATGCGGCTGTACAGTTCCGCACCGTCATAGCCGGCAGCTTTAATCGCTTTGCATTTGTCCGCTGCGGAGCCTTCCACTTGGACACAACCCCACATGATCGACTTTTTGAAATCGGGAGCGGCCGTTGTCGAGTCAAAATCCAATGCCTCCGCGAAAACATTACTTCCCGCCGACGATAACGAAAGCGCACCGCCGACCATCATTGTTCTTTTTATGAAATTACGTCGTTGCATAATATTTTGATTTAAATTTTAGCCGGAACGCCGGCTGCGGGAATAACTTCTTTCATTTCGGGAACAGGCCCC
>JAVBNP010000015.1:0-15989 GCA_031551455.1 Bacteroidales bacterium
GGAAAAAGGTGACTCACAATAGATGGGTTAAATCCATGAAACATAGGGTAGCGGATTTCGAGAAGTGGGCAAGCGAAGTCTCGGCGGAGCAAATCAAAAACATTTGCAATATTAATGAAAATATTTATTAGACTTTATATAGAACTTTTATCCCAAGTAAAACCCGATTGCCAATTGTTGGCCGTGAAGGTGGCCGATGAACCGTAACAGACCTTGGAAGGACCGGAGATGGTTGGCCGAGGTGGACAAGGTGTGATGCTTGCAACAGCAGCAGAACTACTAACGGCTATAGCCGTTAGTAGACCGTTACTTGTCCCTGTTCCTGTTCTATACACAGTTATCGGGTTGCCGTTCTTTACCGTCTGGTTGGCAGTAGGACTAAATGAAAATGGCCCCGTAACTACCCATGTGACTGTTCCCGTCGGTGGGCTGATTAACTCGAAAGAACTGCCATCATAGCAAACCGAATTAGACGGTCCAACAGGTCCGCAAATACCCATCAATTCTGAACGATTAGCATTCAAAAAAGGAGATATTTCATTGATCGATGCTCCACAAAACCAGAGGTTAGGATCTTTTGCCCCTTGACACATAACAGAAGCCGCAACTCCACCACAATCACAATCACTCGCTGTTGGATTATCGGATGCATTAAGATTATGTCCTATTTCATGAGCAGTAGTTTGATACATTCCTGTTCGATTCATACTTAATCCATAGGCATAACTGAGAAATGGATTATGTAATTGTCCTCGGTAGGCCAGACCCGCAATAGTTTCCAAATCTTTTCCGGTGAACAAATGGGCAATATTACGCGGCTCGGTACGATTTCCGTTCCAATAATTCATAAATTGAGCCAATAAATCATACGCATTGGTTGAAGTGTAAGGCTGAGAATTCGTCGTATAAACATGTTGAAAGGTGACATAAAACCTCAATCCAAATGTTGATTCATAAACACCCTCTGCAATATTTAATACCGATAAAATTTCATTTCTGGTTTGTATTTCGGTTCCACCGCATGCCTGGTGAAATTCAAAATCGGCATCAGTTGCTATTTTCAGATTATAATTTGGGCATGAGGAAGAAGATGTCATATTATTTGGACTGCTCTGACTGCTCATCATACCTGCGTCTATTGATCCATTTTTACCATCTTTTTTCGGAACCTCCAAAGCATCGTTGATATAATCAATGTGATCGTCATCGGGAATGATATCCCAACTTTTATACACAATAAAATTTTTATCTTCCTTGTTTTCGGTATAATCCTTAGCGGGTCTTATCACATAGTGATAATTATCACCCAATATAACACCAAAGAAAGTATTTTCATCAATAGTAAACCGTGCAATTTTACCATCGGAAGTTTTACCCTTGAATGTATTCACTACAAAAGGCTCTTTTACGTCAAAAGTCCCTTCGTCTGTAGTGTATGTTGCCCTGTAATCGGACGTGCGCATATCATTTAATTCCAAGTCGATTGTCCAATCCAAGTTCTCATCAACCCGGAGCCGAAACTGCCCGGCACCGCCACTGCCATAAATTTTATCCGCCAATTCCTTTTTATTTATCGTAAAAGCAGTGTATTTGCTAATACGCTTGTCAAGAATTGCTCTTTCATTCCCCGTCAATAACGTTCTTTTCGTAGAAGGAGTGAATTGGGCATTAGCGCTTCCCATACATAAAACAACTGCAATAATCGCCGTAAAAACAACTTTTGTTTTCATTTTTATTTACTTTATTGAGTTTAATAATGCTTGAAATTCTTCCCACGACATGGTTTCTTCCTCCTTATAGCAAGAGGTTATATATCCGCTTACAGC
Organism: Bacteroidales bacterium; assembly: GCA_031551455.1. Lineage (GTDB taxonomy): Bacteria > Bacteroidota > Bacteroidia > Bacteroidales > UBA4181 > JAIRLS01. The sequence goes on from JAVBNP010000015.1 coordinate 1,827, forward strand.
GTTTTTCGATAATTTTAACACAGAATAACAACATCCTAAGGTTTTATAATCTTTTGGATATTCAATAGCCCGGTTAAATCTTTTGAGAACTTTATTGGTTACCAACATAATCAATGTGTCATTTTCATGATATTGAGTAATATCATCTACCCTCATATCTTGCCTTCCTTTATCATCACAAAAACTGGTATTGTTCGTGCCCCAAACAAAAATGGGTGATTTTCCGACAAAATTTCCCTTTAAGTCTTCAACAACTTTGATCTCGCGACCATGTTTATCAACACCCAAAGCCACTCCTTTAATGAGAAAAACCTCATCATCCCGGAAAGAATTTAAATAGGTCTGTTTAAATGTAGACACCTCACAATCCATACACAAGATGGGTTCACTATCTCTTTCACATCCCGCAATGATTAATAAAATGCTTATCGGTAATACCATATTCAAAATTTTTGCTTTCATGGCTTATTTGAATTTCCAATTTATAAAATATTGAAAAATAAGACTTATTGATCCTTCTTTCTCTACTTCAGAAACCTTCGTTTTATGTCGTTGAATATATGTAGTATTTGTTCCATAACCTTCAAATCTTTAAAATTCACTTCATAGCTTTCTTTTTTTATAAGATGCAAGACAACCTAAAAACGCTGCGTAACTTTTCAAAATATGCTGCAAATTTTATCGCTCACCGATAAATATGAGTTTTTTACCTTCCGACTTACTTCGGGAGTGTTTATTTAGGGCGGTTTCCCGGTGTATGTAAATTTCGCTTCATCTGTTTCGATGTTGAACAAATTATCGAATCGTAAATGTAACAAATTAAATCGATATTTCGCTGAAAAGAATCAAAAAACGATGAATATTCTTTCTTATTTCGGCAAATTGAATAAATTTTATCGGTAGTAAATGGGCAATTGTAAATTATCCCAAGTTATAAGCAAAAGTTGTGTTTCCGTTCAACAACTTATATTTTCGACAATTTGCATCAATCCGTCGCCGCAAGCTTTCGCATCCGTTGTCGTTATCGACAAATGCGGCGCTTTAATGCCGTCGCCGAATCGAACTTTTCCCGTAAAAATTCGCGCTTCGTCCCACAGATTCGCATCAATGAAACTTTGCAACAATCGGGTTCCGCCTTCAATCAACACGGATGTGACATTACGTTGGTACAACTCGTCAAGAATATGTTGCGGGAATTGATTGTCAAAAGGCACCATCACATATTCGACGTGCGACGTGCTTGTTCGTTGCTTTTCCGTGAAAACCAACGTTGGTTGGCTTCCGTCGAAAAGATGCAGCGAATCGGGAAGCCTTAATTGTCTGTCGATAACAATTCTCAATGGTTGTCGGCCGTTCCAATCGCGAACGTTCAACATCGGATTATCCAAAAATGCGGTATTCGTCCCGACCATAATTGCTTGTTCTTCCGACCGCCATTTATGCGTCAGTATTCGTTCGTACGGTCCGGATATCCAAGTGGGGCGTGCCGTAACGTTTCGATCGCGAACAATATCGATAAAACCGTCGGTCGTTTGCGCCCATTTAAGAACAACATACGGTCTGTGTTTGCGATGAAACGTCATGAAACGAATATTCAATTTCTCGCACTCGGATTCGAGAACATGTTCGGTGACCCGACATCCGCCGTCGCGCAATCGCGCAATACCTTTCCCCGAAACCAACGGATTGGGATCCGAACACCCGACGACCACGTGCGGAATTCGATTCGAAATGATTAAATCGGCGCAAGGCGGCGTTTTACCGTAATGCGAGCAAGGTTCCAAGTTAACGTATAAGACGGATTGCGCTAAAAGATCGGCATTCCGTACCGATCGGACGGCGTTTACCTCGGCATGGGGCGCACCGTATTGTTGGTGAAATCCTTCGCCGATAATGCGATCTCCGCATACGATCACACAACCCACCATAGGATTCGGCGAAACATATCCGGCCGCCGACCGTGCCAACTCGATGCAACGACGCATGTATCGTTCATGCGAGACGTCCGACATTTGCTTTATTTCCGTTTCATCGGTTTTCATTTTTTCACCGCATCCCAATTGATTTGATATATTTCGGCGGGTTCGTCGTTCTGTTCACCGAACCGCATTACCGGTTGAAATATGGTCGGGTATTTCTCCTGAATAAAAGCCGCGATGCGTTCCACCGTATTAATCGTTTGTCCGTCTTTAATGTTCGGATTAAGTCGTAAACTCGCCGTGAGCAAATGCGTCACGTTCCGTTCTTTCATCGGGAACAGTAACGAATCGGCATAATAAACCGTGATTTGCGCTCCGGCTTTGTCCACGATCGGTTGCAGCTCGCGGGGAGAACCGATAATACGCGTATTCGGCCATCGAGCCGCCATTTGACGAACAAAATCGGGATCACTTACGGCAAGATAATAGGTATCGCCGAGCAACACCCTTGCCTCGCATCGGCCATACAAGGCAGTATATGCCTCATTGGTTATTTCTTTCGCCGATATCAATTTGTAAATCAAGCTGTCGGATTTCCATCGTTCGTAAAAAGCATTGAAGTCGGAACCGTTTACGCGATGGATGCCGTAAAACTTTCGTCCTTTGGCGTACACGGACGATATGGAAGGCTTACGACAGGCCACAAAAGCATCTTCGGGTAAATTGTCGGCCACCCAAGCCGAAGCTTGCGCATAATGCAGCCAATCGGGTGTTAAACCGCTGTATTCGTTTTTCAGTTTTCCGGCTTTTTCGGCCGCTTTGGATGTGTCGGACAGGGTCGCGAAAAAGAAAATAACCGCCGGTACAAACAACAGAAATTGAAACGAACGAAGTTGCGGTAAACTCAACAAATAATATCCGGCGGAAAACAACAGCAAAACCATTAACGGATATGCGGGAACAATCAACCGATACTGATTCCACGAGGTTTGCAAAATAACAAACGTGATAACAAGAAATAATCCGACTGCAATCCCCGCAAAAAACAGATAGTGATTTCGTTTATACGAAAACCAAATTCCTGTCAAACCGAGCAAATACACCAGGACCGTAATACCGGGTTTTGCGCTCACGAAAACGCCCCCGGATGTGTAGGTGTCGCGTACACCCAGCATCATCGCGAAAAAGTGCGAAATATATCGATTGGAGTTCGTCCAAAATCGATTGATATATCCGGCCAAATCTTCCTGTCCGTATTCAGGTTTGTAAAAATCTTTATTCAGCAGCGAAGCGCCTTGCCCCGATGCCTGTATCGAAGCATCGTCCCACAAAGCGTATTTCAATAATTGATAGGCTCCGAAGCACAGAACAACGCAAGCGGTAAACCAACCGATGTTTTTCCATTGTTTTTGAACGAGAAAATATCCGATAACGGCAATAAATAAAGAATATCCGATGCTTCGCGTAAGAATGGCGCCCAAAAGCACAACGGCCAGCACCAAATGCCGTTTGAGATTGTCGGAAACGGAAAATTGATCACGTTCCTCACGATCGATAAACAGACGGAAAAAGACAAACATCAACAATGCCTGCATCAACATGTAAAAAGTTTCGCTGTATGTTTGGCTTGCAAAATACAATACGTACGAGTTAACGGAAACAAGTGACAAGGTGATGAACAACAACGTGGCCGGTATTCGGCGACGAAAGGCCGCGAACATGAAAAACATGCAAGCCAACCATGCAACCATCGAAAAAACTTTGAACGCCTTGATTGACATTTCGAAAACGGCTTCCGTCAAGCTCAACAGAATGGGATACAAAGGACCTTGGTATCCGGGAAATTTGAATTCTTTCAGAAAATCGTGCGCGCTGAGAATATACGTTGAATCGTCGCCGCCCGGACTCACGCGGGGATCGTACAACAAAATGCAGGTCACCAACGTAACACCGAACAAAATCCAAAACCATATTCGGTCGTATTTGGCAAAAAAAGCATCGGATTTTTCAAAAAACAAACGGGTTTCCGGTTGTTTTTTGCTTTTTTTATTTTTCATTTGTCGGTATTTTGAGTTTTATTTGCAGCAAAAATAAGACATTAAAAAACATGAACAAAACCGATGTACTTCGATTTTATCGCACTACCGCCGAAAAGCGGGAAAAATGGAATCGTCGTACCCGATTTTATCATCGTTCGCTCGAAAAATATTTTTCGCTTGTTATCCCTCCCGGCAAACGGGTTGCAGAAATAGGCTGCGGCTCGGGGAACCTGCTGAATGCGGTTCGTCCCGAATACGGCGTCGGGATTGATTTCGCACCCGAAATAATTGACATCGCCACCCGAAAATACCCGCATTTGCATTTTCGGGTCGACGATGCCGAATGTTTGCAACTGAACGAAACCTTCGATTTTATTATTTTGAGCGATATTTCGGGATGTCTGTGGGATGCTCAAGCCGCCGTGCGTAACCTTCGGAAACTTTGCGGGCCGCACACGAGAATCGTTATTTCGCAATATAATTTTCTGTGGGAACCCGTCGTAAAATTCTTGGAATGGATCGGATTAAAACAGAAACAGCCGAACCAAAACTGGTTATCGGAACAGGATATGAACGGGTTGTTACGCCTCGAAGATTTCGAAACCGTTAAAATCGACCGCAAAATATTGCTGCCGATGTATATCCCGGTATTGAATTTCCTTTTCAACAAAATCATCGCCAATCTTCCGTTATTCAACCGACTGGATCTCGTAAGCATCATAACGGCACGTCCCTTGTTAAGCGATGATACCCGCACCTCGGTAACCGTTGTCGTTCCGGCGCGCAACGAACGCGGAAACATCGAAAATGCCGTCAAACGCACACCGGAATTCGGAACGCACCAAGAATTCATTTTCATTGAGGGAAATTCGTCCGACAACACTTACGAAGAAATGCTTCGCGTGCAGGCGGCTTATCCGGAAAAAGACATTAAAGTGATGCGACAAAGCGGAAAAGGCAAAGGCAATGCCGTTCGCGAAGCCTTTGACGCCGCATCGGGCGATATTTTAATGATTTTGGACGCCGATCTGACCATGCCGCCCGAGGAATTACCCAAATACTACGATGCGCTGCGTCGCAACAAAGGCGAATTTATCAATGGTTGCCGGTTGGTGTACCCGATGGATAAAAACGCCATGCGCTTTCTGAACCTGCTCGGTAACGTATTTTTCGGCCGTCTCTTTTCGTATTTGCTCGGCCAACGATTGAAAGACACGTTGTGCGGCACAAAAGTGCTTTATCGTACCGACTATCAAGCCATCAAAGCCAACCGAAGTTATTTCGGCGATTTCGATCCTTTCGGCGATTTCGATTTACTGTTCGGCGCCGCCAAACTAAATCTTAAAATCACGGAAGTGATTATCCGCTATAAAGATCGCGAATACGGCTCCACGCAAATCAGCCGCTTTCGTCACGGACTCTTGTTGCTGCGCATGTGCGTGTTCGCCGCACGAAAAATAAAATTTACGTAAATTCCGTATTTCCGAAAAATAAAAGTCGATACATCGGTTGATGTATCGACTTTTATTTTTATCCGTAAAGCGTCCCGCGAAGGAATTCGGCTTTTCGGTTCAATTTTACTCTACTTTTTGTATTTCGCCCAATCCACGTTGTGCATGTCTTTCGTTTCATTGAAAGCATGGTGGAACGCAAAACAAGCATGCAAATCGTGCGGTGTGTGGCCTTTACCCAATTTCAAGTAATCGGAAAGCAATTGTTTATATTCCGGATGCACGCATTTTTCGATGATTTCTTGCGCGCGTTGAACCGGAGACTTTCCGCGCAGATCGGCAACACCTTGTTCGGTAATTAATATGGAAACCGAATGCTCGTTATGATCAAGGTGCGATACCATGGGCACGATGGAACTGATGCTTGTTCCTTTAGCCACGGACGGCGTGGTGAATATCGACAAGTAAGCGTTGCGGGTGAAATCGCCCGAACCGCCGATGCCGTTCATCATCTTTGTCCCCGTTACGTGCGTCGAGTTGATGTTGCCGAAAATATCGGCTTCTAACGCCGTATTGATGGTGACCAACCCGAGTCGACGAATCACTTCGGGATTATTGGATATCTCCTGCGAACGAAGCAATAATTTATCCTTGAAGAAAGCAAGGTTGGCATAAATTTCATCCATCATGGGATTGCTCACGGTGAAAGAACATCCGCTGGCAAACTTAACGCGTCCCGACTTCATCAGTGAAATAACGGCATCTTGAATTACTTCGGTATACACTTCGAAAACGGGAATGGCCTTATTTTCGCCCATGGCGCCGAGTACGGCATTGGCAATATTCCCCACGCCCGACTGTACCGGAAGGAATTCTTTCGGGATTCGTCCGGCAGCCATTTCGCTTACCAAAAAGTTGGCAACATTGTCTCCGATTTTTGCGGTGATCTCGTCAACGGGAGCAAAACTGCCGCCTTCGTTTGAAAGATCGGTTTCCACCACGCCGACAATCTTCGACGGATCAACCTTGATGTAAGGTACACCCGCCCGATCGGAAGGTTTGTAAATGGGAATTGCTTCGCGATGCGGCGGCGAAACCGGTATGTAAATATCGTGCATCCCGCGAATGGTCTTGGGATGTTTGCTGTTAAGTTCAACAATGATTTTGTCAGCCAATTGACAGACGGTGGGCGCGATACCCACGCCGCAGGTGGGAACGATCTCGCCTTTTTCGGTAACTTCGGAGGCTTCGACAATGGCGACATTTACTTTACCCAAAAAACCGTAACGCAGCATCTGAGCCAAATGCGAAAGATGCATGTCGAAATACGGAGCTTCTTGCGTGTTGATCGCATTCCGAAGATCGGCATTTGATTGATAGGGCGTACGAAATTTGATGGCTTTCGCGCGAGCAAGATTTCCGTCGATACTGTCGCCGGTTGATGCTCCGGTAAACATCCCGATTTTAAACGGATTGCCCTTTGCGTGTTCGGCTTCGGCACGTTTAGCCAATGCCGCGGGAACAGCTTTGGGACAACCGGCTGCGGTAAAACCGCTGAACCCGACATTATCGTCGTGGCGAATATAACTTGCCGCTTCTTCGGCAGTTATTACGGGGAACTTACTCATGATTATTTTCGATTATTTTTACAATTAGATATTCAAACAAATTGTCCGCTTTTTCAAGCGGCGCAAAATTAAGATTTTTCCGGCAACGGAAAAATTAATTAATATCATCTTTGTTCCGCACGAACCAATATTCGTGCCGGATTAGATTTCGAAAAATTATTTATGCGACGGGACGGTAAATGTTTTATTCGAACGTAGCGATGACGGTTCGGTTACCGGTCGATATTTGATTCAGTTCCACATCGATTTTTGCGTCAAGCGGCAAAAATACATCCACGCGTGAACCGAATTTGATGAATCCGTAATCGTCTCCCTGTACGGCTTGATCGCCTACTTTGGGATACAGCACGATGCGACGCGCCACGGCTCCGGCAATCTGACGGAACAGAATTTCTTGCCCGCTTGCGGTTTTGACCACCACAGTAGAGCGTTCGTTCAAAAGCGATGACTTGGGATGCCAAGCCACCAAATATTTTCCGGGGTGATATTTCACATAGGTCACTTCTCCGCTTACGGGATAACGGTTGACATGCACGTTGAGCGGTGACATGAATATGGAAACACGGATTCTTTTGTCGTGAAAATATTCGGGTTCTTCCTCTTCTTCGATGGCGACAATTTTTCCGTCGGCGGGAGCATATATTTTGCTCTCGTCGGGAACCAACGAACGATCGGGGTTACGAAAAAACCAAACCACCGCAAAGAAAAACACGAGCGACGCCGACGCCAAAAGAATCGTCAGCCAATTATAAGAGCATAGATAGCGAACCAAAATGTTAATACCCGTCAGTAACAGAAAGGTAACGAGAATAATGATATATCCTTCCGGATGAATTTTCATGACTTGAAAATAAACTGAATTATCGGCGGCAAAGTTACGCAATTTTATATTCGGATAACAAAACACGTAAACTTCGATGAATGTTTCGAAGCCGAAACGATACGTTTGAATATGTTTGGGACCCCGACGTGCCATCATTTAAGAATTATCGCGTACTTTTGTCGTCATGAAAGAAATGAAACCGACGGATATTCCGGATAATGATTCCGAACCGATTTCCGATGAAGATGCACGGGACGAAGGGGCGGAATTATACGAACACCACCGATGGACGGTTGATAAAGGGCAAACACTCGTTCGCATCGATAAGTTTTTGGCAAACAGAATCGAAAACGTATCGCGAACCAAAGTGCAAGACGCCGCCGATGCGGGTAATATTTTGGTTAACGGACAACCGGTAAAATCGAATTACAAGGTAAAACCGCTTGACGAAATATCGGTGGTATTGCCTCATCCTCCGCGCGAATTGACCATTATTCCGCAAAATATTCCTTTGAATATCGTATACGAGGATGATCATCTGATCGTGATCGACAAAGAGGCGGGAATGGTGGTACATCCGGGACACGGCAATTATACCGGAACGTTGGTTAATGCGCTTACTTTTTATCTCCAAGATCTTCCGTTGTTTCAAAGCGGCGAAATGCGTCCCGGATTGGTGCACCGTATCGATAAGGATACTTCCGGAATTTTGGTTGTCGCCAAAACCGAACGGGCGCTCAATCGATTGGCGCGTCAGTTTTTCGAGCACACCATCGAACGCAAATACGTGGCATTGGTTTGGGGAAATTTATCCGCCGACGCAGGTACCATTATCGGAAACATCGGACGCGATCCGAAGGATCGAATGCAAATGCGGGTGTTTGAAGACGGTTCCGACGGAAAACCCGCCATAACGCACTACCGTGTCATCGAACGTATGGAATACATCACGATGGTCGAGTGTCAATTGGAAACCGGACGCACGCATCAAATCCGGGCGCATTTTCGATATTTGGGGCATCCTTTGTTCAACGACGCCCGTTACGGCGGAGACCAAATTTTGCGCGGAACAACCTTCACCAAATACAAACAATTCGTCAACAATTGTTTTGCCATCCTTCCGCGGCAAGCATTACACGCACGGTCGTTGGCATTCGATCATCCGGAAACACGAGAACGAATGTTTTTCGAATCGGAATTACCTCAAGACATGATCGAAGTAATCGAAAAATGGCGTAAATACATCGGATCGAGGCAACACCTTTTGTGAGGGGCGTTTCAGAAACTATTAACGAATATCCCAATATTTACCTAATGATTCTTGTTGTCCGCGAAACTTGAAGTCGTATCTACGGCAAAATATCGTTATTGTCAATAAGGTATCGCCGCTACGCGGCTCGGAATCGGTTGATTCATTTACTACCCGGGATTAACATCCCGGGCTACCAAGATATTGTCACTACGTGACTTTCGTTGACACAACATCGCCGGCTCATCAACTGCAAGATGATGGGAAATCACGTAGTGATAACACCTTTGTAAACGGGGGTGATAACCCCCGAAACATGAATGCGCCGGCCCGTTCCGAGCCGCGTAGCGGCGACATCTTATTGAAATACCTGTTGCGGCATCAGTTTTTTCGGAACAAATAGATGTATTTCGGGACATGCGTCAAATTGTTTAAAATTCAATCAAATCACCCAAACAGTCACTCGCTTTTCAACGCATTTACGGGATTGGCCGTCGCCGCGCGTCCGCTTTGCAACGATACGGAAATTGCCGATAACAAAAGAACCATTAATCCCGCCAAAGCGAATATCCACCAATCGAGCGAAGTTTTGTAGGCAAAATTTTCCAACCAGCGATGCATGATGTACCATGCGACGGGAACGGCGATAACAAAGGCGACAACGATTCGCCGTATAAAATTCAAATTCAGCAATCGAATAATCGCGCCCACGCCGGCTCCGACGACTTTTCGAACGGCAATTTCTTTGGTGCGCCTTCTGATGATGAATGCCATAAAAACAATCAATCCCAAATCGGCAACCACGAAGCACAACAACGAAAAAATATACACCAATCGTTCGGCATTTAGTTCGTTTCGGTACATTTTGCCGAATACGTCGTTCATGAACGTATAATCGGCCGGAAAATCGGGATTAACATTTTTCCATACTTCCCCGAAAATTTGCGATGCTTCCCGGGAACGACCGGGGTCGAAACGCACCATAAAGCACGATAAGAAATACGGTCGTTGCATAATGATTAAAGGTCCGCTCGTTTCGTACAATCCGGTATAGTTGAAATCGTCCGTTACACCGCATATAACGCCTTTTTCGATATAATCGAGGATATCGTGTTTGAGTCGCAATGTTTTCCCGACGGCTTCCTCGGGAGAATCAAAGCCTAAAACAGTCATTGCTTTTTTGTTGATCACGTATTCTTCGACGACACCCACGGGTTTCTTTTCTTTAATAAATTCGAGCATCCATTCTAAATGTATTTGATAGTCGTATTTGTCGGGAGAAAATACTCTTCCCGCAACGGCTTTTATACCGAAAAAGGAAAAAAAATCGGGTTCGGCAATCAAGAGCGGCAATATTTCTTTTTCGTCATCGGCTTCGCCTTCCGGAAGTACGGTAATACCATCCCGTATAGCGTCGCCGGGTAATTGATACGATGCCGTTACGGATTCGATTTCGGGGTGTTTCAACAATTCCGATTTCAATACCGCAAACCGTTCCTTTACTTTATCCGGTTGTTCCTTCAACACGAGAATATCCGGATTATCGCCTCCCACTTGCGTATGCTTCACCAAACTCATTTGTTTGCCGATGCCGAAGGCAAGTATTACGGTGATGATCACAAGCGCATATTGCGTCGTCAACATGTATTTGACGTTTGCGTACGAAAATTTTACCGGTTTCAAGTCGATTCGCGTATTGAAAAACATCGTGGAAGAAATATTGGTCAACACGGGTATGAGCGACACCGACATCGTTAAAATCAAGAATATGAAGCATAAAATTCCGATTTCGCCCGGCGAAATTTGTCTCGGAAAATGTCCGATCGACGACACGCAATAAGCCATTGTCATTCCCGCAAGCAGAGAAAAGCATCCGGACAACAACGCCATGGCGGCTTCGTCTTTGACGACAGTGAACGATGATGCACCGGAAACGCGTAATAATTGATAATATTTACGGCCCGAAGAAAAAATCAAACTTCCGTTCAACCACAAATTGAATAATACCAATACCAAAAGCAACAGATTGGCGCCCGCAACCAAATAAATGTAGTTGATGTTGCCGTTCGGTTCCATTTCACGAACCATGTGGCTGTGCAGTCGAATATCCGTCATCGGCATCACCATTGCGCGGATCTTTGTTTGCGAATTTACTTCCTTCCCTTTTGCTTCCGTAAGTTGCGTTATTTTTTGTTCCAATTCGCGAAAGTCGGTGTTTTTTTTCAACAGCAAATAAGTATACGAAAATACTTCCATACTATCGGGCCGCTGCAACAATATGTCGGTATGAAAATGCGATGTTTCCGGCATATCCTTAAACACGCCGGAAACAAAAAAAGGAGTCGTGCCTTCGACTTGCCTTCCGTTAATGTAGATACCCGTCATGTAAAATTCCCCGAAAGGTTTATCGCCGAATAATTCACGTGCAAGCCGTTCGCTGATCACCACTTGATGGCCTGATTCCAGAACCTTATCCTTTTCTCCTTGCAATAACGGGACGCTGAACACATCAAAGAAATTCCGACTTGCATAGTAAAAGTCATTAACTACTCGAGGTTCTCCTTGTAAGGTCAATACCGCGGTATTCACTTTATACATTCGTACCGTTTGCTCTATTTCGGGAATTTGTTGCAGTATATCGTCTATTTTATTTCCGTATATACGCACATCCGGTGATTTATCGCCGTACTGAAACGACAGGCGTGCCATACGATCGGCATTTACGTGATGCTTGTCGTAACTCAACTCCCGTTTGACATAGCCGTACGAAAGCAATAAACAGGCAAATACGACGGATAATCCCAAGATATTAACGATGCGCAAAGAGCTTGTTTTTCTGAAACGCCTGAACGTATACATGATCTTTAGCTAAATATAAAGTCCGATTAATTTTTACATCCATAAATCCACTGACGCGTCAATGACGAAACGACGGTATCGTTTGTCTGTAAGTCACGTAGTGACGACACCCTTGTAAACGGGGGTGATAATCCCCGGAAATCGAATGTGCCGACATATCTTAAGCCGCGTAGCGGCGACACATTGTTATCGACTATACCGTCCCTTTGGGACTCAGGTTCGATTTTCGCATTTGATTCCGAGGATTTTAATCCTCGGCTTGATTATATCGCCCCTTCGGGACTTCACGACCAACAGGTTTCGATCCGGAAACAAACGTATTGCCTGTATCGAACGCAACCGCAAATATACTCAATATGAGCCGGGAACAAAAGCACAACCGTCCGATTCGTGACGGGAAATCCGACTTACGCGAAGATTATCGGTCGGTTGTGCTTCGGGTTGTGATCAATTAAAGTTCATACAACGTCACCGGGCCGGCCAATCCCATCGATTGAATCCGTTGTTCGCGACCTTCGCGGTTGACATATCGCTGTGCAATTTTGTTGTCTTTCAGCGTTTTCATGTAATTGCCCATGGTGGTAACCACATGAACTTCAATCTCGTTTTCACCCGATTGAAGTTTATCGGAGATATCGTAAATACGATCGCCGTACCATGTCACGCCGCAATCTTTTCCGTTGATTTTCACGTCGGAAATTCCGTAGACTTTGCCTAAATTCAAAATTACGTTCTTGGTATTTTCCGTCGAAAATTTCTTGCGATAAACGGCCGTTCCCGAAAAATCAATCCATTCGGTATTCTTAAGATCTTCCAAAACATACAGGTGGGCATTCTTCACCGTTTCTTCGAGGCTGTAACGAAATTCCACGTCCCAACCTTCCAACGCACGGCCGTCCTTCCCGGTAACGGGCAGCGGGTTCCATTTCGGTCCTTTTTCTTCTTTATCGAAGATGATCATGCGGGAATCGGCCGAACACAAATAGAGGTCAAAACCGCCTTGCTTATCCAATTCGATGCGGTAACGTTCGCCGGTATTCAAATCCCAAATCCACGGATACTTGCCCGAAGTAACCTCTTTCGGGAACGTTATTTTGGTTCGATGTGCTTTGTTCAAATTCGAATTGACGAAGAAAAAGATTTCCGATTTATCGTCGCGGATATATCGGCTTACCATCACGTAGGCATCGGGATCGGCAATGAAAACAGAGGGAGTCAGATTATATTTCTTTTGGATGGCGGGATACCACGCAACAAAATCATTATCCGAAGGTTTTTGCAACAGAATAAATTTATCGGTGTATGATTTGAGTTTCCCGATGCGCTCGGTTACCAAACGATCGCGTTCCGTATGGTTGTTCCATCCCAATGACTTGTGAGGGTATTTTTCGATACAGAACACTCGTCCGCCCGAGGACACAAATTCGATCAACTTGTCCAACGTCGTCGGTTCCATACTTTCCACCTCAATCAAGAAAAGAGAAGAATAGCTGCGATTTCCGTATGTCAAGCGTCCTTTGACGATCTTTGAGTCGCGAATTACCGGTTCCGAAACATAATCGGTTCCGTTGCCGCATTTACACAATGCTTCCCAAAGGAACGTTTGATACTCGACGTTTATTGCCGACGGCCACGGTTCGTTTTGCATCCCCATTGTGGTCCACATGTCGGCCACGGGAGGCAAGATAGCAATATCGGCATACATGTCGGCATGTTGCAACAGCGATGAAACACGAGCACGATATTTGGTGAGGTATTTAAGATACGGCCAAAAATTGTTTCGTTCGTTGTAATATTCTCCGTAACGTATCCATCCCGGGAAAGATGTTTCCGGAGGACAATAGGTAAATCCGTGAAAGATGGAATGAGTCGTACCGACAATGGCATTTTGGTCGCAGCCCACCTTATACGTTTCCAAAGTGGTATTAAACAAATATGAGGTATTGGTCATTTCTTCGGCGCTGATCAAGCGTTTACCCGCAAGGTGAGCTCCCGAAGTGACGTATTTATTAATCATGGTGTAGGCGCGTCCCCGTTGAAAATGCTCGGTCGACATTTCCTCTCCGACATTATACCTCAAATAATTGGTTGTCCATGATTCATTTTCGGGAATATCGTACAACATGCTGCTTTCGAGCAGGAAGAATCCGCGTCCGTAGGCTTGCGCACGCGATTTGACACCCAGTCTGCGACAC
>JAVBNP010000122.1:0-10874 GCA_031551455.1 Bacteroidales bacterium
TCCACCAATTTGGTACGGTCTTCTTTTAAATTGGTTTCCACATATTTTTTACCTTTGAAAATGTTGAAATTCCATCTCAACTGTTTGGTCTTTTTCATGACCTTACGCAAACGCCTATCTTTAAATTCTTTGTTGCCGATAAAATCAATCTCGGAAATCTTAACTTTCGAGTGTTTATTAACAATTACTCTCAGCGATACTCTGTTAACGATTGTTGTATCGTTCTTTTGAATGAATTCCGTGGAAACGTTATAATATCCTTTTTCACGGTAATGTTTCGTGATAATGGTTCGGATGTTGTTGAGTACATTCTCGGTAAGTTGATTCCCCGGTTTGATGTTTAATTTTTCGTTTAAATCTTTTATCTCGCCTTTTCGAACGCCTTCAATGGTAAACTTTGATAACCGGGGACGTTCCCGAAGCACGATTTCGAGGAAAATCACTTCGCCTTCTATTTTATTGGCAATTATTTTCACATCGGAAAATAAACCTTGATCCCAAAATTTCTCCACCACTTTGGTAATGTCGTCGCCCGGGATGGTGATTTTGCGACCGATATCCAATCCCGACATGCTCACCAATACTTGAGGATCCAAAAATTTGACTCCGGAAACTTTAACGCCGCCGACAATATATTCCCGCGCATTGGAATAATCCATCACGGGTAGATCGGAATAATCTTCGGGTTCTTGCGCAAACGTGTTTCGGAAGAAAACGGAAAGTAAAAAAACGGAACAAAGTGCTATTTTTTGCAACATATTATTGGTTTTCCGGGTGTTCATGGGTGTTTAACTGTTCGCTCGTTTTGCCGAATCGGCGTTCTCTTTTTTGATAATCGACAACGGCCTTATAAAAATCCTCTTTTCCGAAATCGGGCCACAAAACGGGTGTAAAATATAATTCGGTATAAGCGATCTGCCAAAGCAGAAAATTGCTGACACGGAATTCGCCGCCGGTGCGGATCAATAATGCCGGGTCGGGGATCTTTTTTGTATCCAAATAAACGGAAAAAATTTCATCGGTGATTTCGGAATTTAATTTTCCCGAAACGATATCGATTTTGATGCGATTAACGGCATTGAGTATCTCGTTACGTCCACCGTAATTCAATGCCAAAATCAAATTTAATCCGGTATTATGTTCCGTTTTACGGATCGTTTCTTTCAAACGATCGATTACTTCGCCCGGCAACCGGTTGACATCACCGATAGCCGCAAGTTTGATGTTATTTTTTAAAAGGGTCGGCGTTTCGGTGTGTAACGATGAAACCAACAAGGACATCAATGCATCTACCTCTTGTTGGGGTCGATTCCGATTTTCCGTCGAAAAAGCATACAACGTCAAATGATGAATCCCTAACTCGGCGGCAGCTTCCACCGTTTCCCGAACCGCCGTTACGCCGTTTTTGTGTCCGAAAATTCGTTGGTTGCCTTTCTTTTTAGCCCACCTGCCGTTTCCGTCCATGATGATGGCAACATGTTCGGGTAATCTGCCTGTATTTATCTTGTCCTTGTATGTCATTTATAAATGATTTCTTCCCTGTATGCGGGACACGACAATCGTTTTTCGAATATGCGAAACGTTACGAATATTCCCGCGAAAGAATACCAATCGTTATTATGAGTTGACGAATACGATCCGTCGGGCCCGGGATTTAATACCCCGTCTAACTTGTCGGTAAACGTTTTTCGCATTCCCCATTCACATCCGATTCCTATTTTTTCATTAAAACGATATTTATAACCGATTCCGAAAGGTATCGTTATGTGGTTATCCGTATCGTCGACAGTTGAGGATAAGACAAACGAATAACCGATTCCGCCGAAAATATACGGCGTATGTGCCGTTTTCCAACGATTAATGATGTACGGCAAAAAATTGAATTCATATCCGATAT
The DNA here is from genome assembly GCA_031551455.1 of Bacteroidales bacterium. Lineage (GTDB taxonomy): Bacteria > Bacteroidota > Bacteroidia > Bacteroidales > UBA4181 > JAIRLS01. The sequence goes on from JAVBNP010000122.1 coordinate 1,898, forward strand.
GACCTTCAATAAGCGATGTTTCAAAATTTTTTCCGCGCATTTGTTGATAATCATTCTTGAAATCCAAATCATCGCCCTTCAGTTTTCCGTAAAACAGATTAACGCGCAGGCAATGGTGCTCGGTAAAATTATGTTTGATCAATGCGCCAAACGACAATGACGGATCGTAAAACTGCTTACGCGGATTGATGTCACCCAAATAATAAGATACTCCTCCGAATATGCCTCCGTCCGTATTCGGACGAAAAACCTGTCCGTTAATGGCTGCAGGCAGCATAAACGACATGATGCCGAGGAAAAACGTATATCCGATTAATTTCAAACTTTTTGTATCCGATAATTTATTATTACGTCCGAAAATCAAAAAACGAAACGTAAATAGTTTCGTTTTATTGTTTAAGTACGGGTTATACGTCATCTTTATCTCCTTCCGCCTGGACGAGCAGTTCTTCTTCCGCCCGTGAATTGAATCTTATAAATGGCGTGCAACGTGGTAAAATAATACGTGTCTTTGGCTTTCGACCAATCGGTGGAAATGCCGTCAAGATAATCGGAGGTACAATACCTGCGACCTATTTCGAGTCCCACTGCCCATTCCCGATTAATATCCGAGCGAATGCCCAATCCGTACGGAACAGTCAATCCGATGGTACTGCTTTTGGTATATTCGCCTTTTATCAAATGACTGCCATGCGTATCAAGAGTTGGTAGCGAGTAAACCACGCCTGCACCAACAAATACATACATTCTGGTTTTCATCCGCGGACCCGACCTAAGACCCCTTCTTTGAGATAGAATGGTTCCTATACACCATTCCGGTTGCCAAAAATTCCATTCAATCTGGCCCGAAAGTTCAAACATCCATGACTTATACGTATAACCTCTTTGATCATTAATGGAGCCGGCATCCTTTCCGGCAGCCATTCCGCCGAACAAGTTTGCTTTACCCGAAAACTGGTCATTTATATCGTTCCGTACCCCAACATAAAGTAAAGGACGTGTTTGAGAAAATTGAATATCTTTCAAACCGTACCAATTGTCTCTGGTAGCAGCTCCGCCAAGATCTCCGAAAACATTTGCAGCTCCGATCCCCCCGTGTATTTCATATGTCTTATACCGTCTGTACTGTGCTTCCGCAGAGAAAGTCCAAAGCAGTAATAAGACTCCGGTTAGGACGCTGATTCTTTTAGACATATATTGACTTGTTTTCAAAAAGCAAAAGTAATCAAAAAGGTATTATAGACAAATATTCCGACAAAAATAAGACTTTTTTTGATACAATGCCGTTTTTTACGGGAAAATGAGTGTAAATGATTATCTTCGTGCAAAATTGGAGCGAATAGATCAACAACAATTCGCATGAGATCCGTTTGCGCGTTTGAACAAAGATCATCGAAATTTTGAAATTCATTCCCGATACAAAAACAAACATAAAATCATGAGAACACATTCACTTTTATACTTGTTCATTTTGGTATTGTTCAGTTGTAGCCCTGCCCAAAGAGACAAGATAGACCGAAAATCGGTAGTTGATCGTCATAAAATCACCTGCACAAAGGATAACCCGCAAAGCCCCGCGCAGGTCGGTAACGGAGAATTTGCTTTCGGTGTCGATATCACCGGTTTGCAAACATTCGTACCGCATTACACCATGTCGTATTTTAGTTGGCATAGCTTTCCATTGCCCAAAGGATTAAATATTGCCGATTTTAAAGGACAAACATGGGATACGCACGGTCGTACGGTGCAATATTGGATCGACAATAAGGAACAACCCGAGCTGTCGACATGGTTGGCGGGAAATCCGCAACGATTCAATTTGGGGCGCGTCGCTTTTATCCTTAAAAAGAAAAACGGGGAACCGGCAACTTCGGATGATTTACAAAATACCACGCAAGAAACGGACATGTGGACGGGTACGATTACGAGCAGGTTCGAATTGGAACAAATTCCCGTTGTTGTTAAGACCATTTGTCATGCCGATCAAGATGTTATTGCCGTATCGGTGGAATCTCCTTTAATCGAAAACGGACAACTTGAGGTGGAATTTTCTTTTCCTTATCCCGACGAATCGAAAAAAGTGTTGAGTCTTTTCGACAAGCCCGATGCGCATGTTACCGCATTAGCTCGTTCGGAGGAACAATTCGCATTGCTTGAAAGAACAATGGACGATGCCCGTTGCGATGTGTCGGTTAATTGGTCGACTAAAGCCGAATTTTCATCAACCCCTGTTCCTCATTTTTTTCGTCTCGTACCGAAAGAGAATAAGTTGCAATTTACTTGCGGCTTTTTGAAGGAAGGCAATGCCCCCGCACCGTTGACTTTTGCCGAATGTGTCGAATCGTCGACAAACGGTTGGAAAACATATTGGGAATCGGGTGCGGCAATCGATTTATCCGAAAGCACGGATCCCCGATGGAAAGAGTTGGAACGACGCGTGGTTCTTTCGCAATATTTGATGAAAGTTAACGAAGCCGGATCGCTTCCTCCGCAGGAAGCCGGATTGGTGAATAACTATTGGTACGGACGATTCCATTTCGAAATGGTTTGGTGGCATGGCGTGCATTATGCTTTATGGGACAGATGGCCGTTGTTTGATAAGAGTTTACATGTCTATCCCGACTTTTTGCCGACCTCGATCGAACGGGCGGAAAAACAGGGTTACAAAGGCGCCCGTTGGCCCAAATGTACCGGAAATATCGATCGCGACTGGCCGCATGTTATTCATGGCACGTTGATTTGGCAACAACCGCATTCGATTTATTTTGCCGAATTGGATTATCGTCTGCATCCCACGCGGGAAACACTCGACAAATGGAAAGAGGTGGTGTTCGAATCGGCAGATTTTATGGCCGATTATGCGTATTTTGACGCTAAAACCGATCGCTATGTTCTCGGACCTCCCGTTTTCATCGTTTCCGAAAATACCGATCCGAAAATAACCATCAATCCGACTTTTGAGTTGGGGTATTGGAAATTCGGGTTACGAGTGGCGCAAACTTGGAAAGAGCGTTTATCGTTGCCTCGCGACGAAAAATGGGATGACGTGTTAAACCGATTGTCCCCGTTACCCGTCGAAAACGGCATGTATGTTACGTATGAAGGAATTGAGGATATGTGGACAAAATATGCATGGGAACATCCCGGATTGATCGGCGTATTCGGCATGTTGCCGGGTGACGGAACAGACACGGCCGTATTTGTTCGGACGCTTGAAAAAGTTCTTGCGACATGGAATTTTGATCGTACTTGGGGATGGGATTTTCCGATGACGGCGATGGCTGCCGCAAGAACCGGAAATGCGGATAAAGCGATCGATTTATTGCTGCATCCCGCCGCCGGATTTCAATTCGACGAGCATGGTTTGGCTACGGGCGGTCCTTTTCCGTATTTTCCCTCCAACGGAGGATTGTTGACCGCCGTTGGCATGATGGCCGGCGGATGGGACGGCTCCGAGGATGATGCTCCCGGATTTCCGAAAGACGGGAAATGGGTAGTAAAACACGAAGGTTTTCGTAAAATGCCGTAATCTATAGAAAATCTAATTTGTTTTATACAAAACCTAACAGGTTTCAAAAACCTGTTAGGTTTCTGCCGATTTAAAAGAAAACCCACCCGAAAAAATCTTCAGGTGGGTTTTCTTTTATCACGATTTACGGGTGTCTTATTTCACGTGACAAGTTTCTTGTTCGGGACCGAAGCACAATGCTTCGTTCAATGCAATGATTGCTTCTTTGTATTGCCATCGATTGATGACAAACTGCATGTTTACCTGTCGCAATGATTGACTGAATGCCTCAATATTGATGCTGTGAGCATATAATGCGGCCGAAGCGCGTGCCATCATTCCGGGAACGGCAATATTGGTTCCCATGCAACAAACCATGGCTACCGATTTGGCGGCTACTTCTTCGTATTTACTTTTCAAATCTTCAACCAAAGCGTCCAATACCGGAGAATCCCATACGACCATGGTAATACAGTTGGCGTTGGTCGACTTCAAGATGTAACTGACACCGTGGCGGGAGAATGTTTCCATGATTTTCATGTCAAACCCCACTTCGCCTACCATCATCGGATCGTATATTTCGATCGCCGTTACTTTATCGGTACCCGAAACAATTTCCACTTTCGACGTGGGACTGATGTAATTTTTGGAAATTAATGTCCCTTCATGTTCCGGTTCAAACGTATTTTTGATACGGATATTGATTCCGTTCATTTCGAGCGGTTTTGCCGCTTTGGGGTGAATGGCTTCCATACCGATATCCGCCAATTGATCGGCAATGATGAAACTGGTATGTCCTACGGGAACGCATTTATCTTCGCCCACAATGTTGGGGTCGGCGCTCGAAAGATGATATTCTTTATGAATAATTGCCTCATCGGCTTTTACTTCCACGGCCACTTTACTAAACGTCACTTCCGAATAACCTCTGTCGAAAGCCCGCATAATACCTTCCGTCCCTTTCGTGTAGCCGGTTGCCACGCAAAGCGTTTTCGAAAAATCGATGTTGCGGAACGCTTTTTTGATGCGTTCGTCAATGGTGAGCGGTTCCGAATCGTAAAACCCGCATAAATCGATGAACGTGGCATTTATTCCGTTATTATTCAAAATATTCACTGAATTGTATGCCGAATGCGCTTCGCCGATGGATGCCAAAATTTCGCGCGCCGCCAAATATATGTCGTCTTTATTGACATATCCCGACGCCACGACCTTGGCCATACTGTTGAGATAATGCCGCGCTTGAGCAATCCGTTTTTTGATAAACTGATCGGCCTCGGCTTGCGATAATTTAATGTTTTCGAATTGGCTGTTGATTTCGATCAGTTTACTGCACACTTCATCCAGCGCCGTTTCGTAATCTTCGTTATGGTAAAATTTGGTGTAAATGCCGGGTTGTCCCGATTTTTTGTGTTCCAACAACCAATTGGTTACGTTGTTGTATGCCGACACCACGAAAATTCGATTATATAATTGGTCTTGAGTTCGATTTCCCAAGATAATATTGCGCAGCACATCATGAAACTTTGACATGGAGGTGCCGCCTATTTTTTCGACGGTTAACATGGTCATTTGCAAATATTGAAAAAAAAGGCATCAAAGTAATTTTGATGCCTTTTCGTAAATAAACTTTATTTATTCGGAAACGACTTCAAAATCGATATCTACGAGCACTTCTTTATGAAGTTTGACTTTCGCTTTGTACGAACCGACCTCTTTAATTTGGTCTTCCTGTACTTTGATGTTTTTACGATCGATCTCGAACCCTTTATCTTGCAGCGCTTCGGCTATTTGAATGGTATTCACCGAACCGAATATCTTACCCGTCGAGCTGGTTTTGGCACCGATGGTAAGCTTCAAACCGGCCATTTTGGCGGCGGTCTTTTCGGCTTCCGCTTTTATCTTCGCTTCCTTGTGCGCTCTTTGCTTCACATTTTCGGCCAATACTTTTTTGGTCGACGGTGTAGCCGCCATCGCAAGGCCTTGAGGAATCAAAAAATTACGTGCATACCCGTCTTTTACGACAACTACGTCATCTTTCGATCCCAAGTTGTTTACATCTTGTTTTAATATGACTTCCATTTTCTTTAACCTCCTTTTTATTTCATCAAATCGGTAACATACGGGAGCAGGGCCAAATGCCGTGCACGCTTAATGGCGGTGGCCACTTTTCGTTGATACTTCAAAGAAGTACCGGTGAGTCTGCGCGGTAAAATCTTACCTTGCTCGTTCAAGAATTTTTTTAAAAATTCGGGATCTTTGTAATCAATGTATTTGATCCCCATTCTTTTGAAACGGCAATATTTCTTCCGTTGTACATCAACCGTTACAGGGGTTAAATATCTTATTTCCGATGGATTTTGTGCCATGACTTATTCCTCCTTTGTTTTTTCCGATGTTTGTTATTGTTTTTTCTTTCTTCTCTTCTCACTGTATTCCACGGCATTTTTATCCATGGCAAATGTCAGAAACCGGATTACCCGCTCGTCGCGGCGATATTCGGTTTCCAATTTTTGGATAAAAGCGCCTTCGCATTTAAACTCCATGAGATAATAAAATCCGGTACTCTTTTTTTGGATGGGATAAGCCAACTTACGCAGGCCCCAATCCTCCTCGTACACGATGCTGCCTCCTTCGCCCTCGATGAGGTTTTTAAATTTTTGAACCGTTTCCTTCATCTGGGCGTCAGACAAAACGGGAGTTGCGATGAAAACGGTCTCGTAATGGTTTAACATAAATAACTATTAATAAATAATTTAATGTAAAAATTAATTTTTTTTGAAGTTGCAAAAATACGTTTCTTTTTGATTTTCGCAAAATATAACAACGAGTTAAAACAAAAATCCGACAAGTTTTATGTCTTGTCGGATGTTGTTTGTTTCGAGAATACTTGTTGTTCGCTTATTGAAAATGTTGTCGGGTAGCAACTTCACTAAAACGTTATTACATCATTTTCAATAACTCGTCAACCAATCGATCCGCCCCTTCAGCCACTTGAGCGATGTCGGCATCCAGCATGTAACACGGCGTGGTGGCGACTTTATTTTTTTTATCGACAACCACTTCTCCATGGGTGGTCGTTTTATGTTTTGCTCCGTGTTTTTCGGCGGCTTCGGATGCATCGCATTCCGCTCCGACGCTTATTTCGACGCCTTTCAATGCATCGGCAACAAGGATGGGCGATATGCACATTGCTCCCACGGGCTTTCCGGCATCGTGCATTCCTTTGATCGCATTGGCAACCTCTTTAATCACCTTGTAATTTTCGCCTTTGAAGGCAAAATCGCATAAATTTTTCGCCGCTCCGAATCCTCCGGCAAACAGTAACGCATCGTACTGCGACGGTTTAAATTCCGTCAATTTTTTGATGTTTCCGCGGGCAATTCGTGCGGCCTCCACCAATACGTTACGCTTTTCGGGCATTTCCTCGCCCGTCAAGTGATTCACTACATGATGTTGCAGAATGTCGGGTGCAAATATTTGATAATTGTGCCCTTTCCGACGAACGGCCAACATGGCCGTAATGGCTTCATGAATTTCGGCTCCGTCGTATACGCCGCAGCCGGACAATACAATCGCAAAATTTTTCATAATGATCCGTTTTTAAGGGTTAATACTTTTGATTAATTCGTTAATTTCTTCGGGTTTCATGTATATATCCGCTTTGTAATTACGATAGGCGTCATCGATTTCGGCTTCGTGAAGCACGTAATATGCGTATCGATACAGTTGCGGACCAAATCCGCGAACGACGGCGACTGAATCGGTTTGTCGCTCTATTTTGCGTCGGTAATTTTTACCGAGATAACGAATACCCGTCCACATAATCTGCCATCCCGATTTGGCGGAATAATCCAATATATGCGCCATCTCATGTCCCATCACTCCCACGCAAGCATCAAACGGCGCCGCATAAATCAAACGGGCTTGATCGCTTTGCCGACTTTTATTGATAATGATCTTGTATTTCCGATGATCGCGCTTGCGAAAAATAGACCAAACAATCGGCCGCGCTGCCATGGATGTTTTGGCGGAGCCGTATTGGAATCGTATTTTTCGTTCGCACAACTCGGGATAATGCAAATCGGCCTTACGAAAGGCTGCTGCCAACGTATCGCTTGCAACAACAACCTCGTGCAACGGACATGTTGTTGCATCGAGTAGTCCGACTGCGTCTTCGTACCGCAACGGTTTTTCCCCGGAAATTACCTGCCCGAAACCGTATCCGAGGGATAAAAACAATATGCCGATAGCAAAGGCGAACCGATTTTTCACGTTTATTTCAAAAACACCGCTTTCAAATCATCTATTTGTTGTTGGTTGATCGGTTGCAACTGCCCCACGGACGATGCCATCACCAGTGATTTTGCGCTGAATTCGGCCACTTCGAGACGGTCGAACGTTTGCAACAACTTATCGCCCGTTACCAACACCGAATCGTTTTCGATAATCAATGCGGGCATTCCGCTTTCCAACTTATCCAATATTTCGGTTTTCCCCTTGAAATGGCTGCCGAACGGCATCAAAGGAACGTCCTGCAGGAAGATCCAGCTTTCGGGAATGGTTCGTACGTCAAGCATTTGTCGGCTGACGCCGAACGCCATCAAATAAGGCGGTTGCGTCAAAATGATGGAATTGATGTGCGGAAAACGATTGTATATTTCTTGATGCAGCCAAGTTACTCGGCTGGGCGTTTTACCCGGTTCGCGACGACCGTCTTTTATTTGCACGATATCCTTCAAATCCATATTCCAACGTACAACATTGGTCGGGGTGATCAGAAAATCGTTATTGCGCCAACGTACGGAAACCGTTCCGTACGAACTTACCATCAAGCCTTGACGGCAAGCGCGATGCACCATGCGACATATCTCGGTACGTATTTGCCTTTCGTCCGAAGGATATTCCACGTTATCTTGTTCCGGAAGCATTTTGGGTACCTGCGATTCAAATTCTTCTATTTGATCCTCGCTCAGATATTTTACTTGACCGATTTTTTGTCCGTAAATGATGCTTCGAGCGCAAAATTCAAAGGTTTCGAAACGTTGGAAGGCATCGTTGATGTCCGATCCGCCCACCACCGTGCCGTGGTTTTCCATAATAATCGCCTTATATCCCTTAACGAATTCCGCTCCGATGCGTTGCCCGAGTTCGTAACTTCCGGGAACCTCGTATGCCGCGTATCCGATGGGACCGCATATATGTTTGGCTTGCGAAATAACATTCGGATTGGGAATACTCCGTACGATACTGAACGATACCAATGCCGGCGGATGTGCGTGAATAATGGCTTTGATGTCGGGGCGCGATTCGTAAATTGCCTTATGAAAAGGAAATTCCGATGATGGTTTGTGTTTTCCCACCACCGTGCCGTCGCGTTTTACGAGCATGATGTCCGACGGCCTCAACGAACCTTTGTCGACGGCGCCCGGTGTAACCCAAATATCCCCGTTGTCGTCGATAATGGAA
>JAVBNP010000177.1:0-9030 GCA_031551455.1 Bacteroidales bacterium
GACGATCTGCGCGCCGAAGGTTACAAAGCATTCTTTGTTGGCAGCGGCGCCGGGTTACCCAATTTCATGAATATTTCCGGCGAAAACCATATTGGTGTTTTTTCGTCCAATGAATACCTTACCCGCGTCAATCTGATGGGCGCCGCCAAACCCGAATGCGACACTCCCGTGTGGAGCGGCAGAAAAGTTGCCGTGATCGGCGGCGGAAATACCGCCATGGACAGCGTTCGTACGGCCAAAAGACTCGGCGCCGAACGTGCCATGATCATCTACCGACGTTCACCCGATGAAATGCCCGCACGTAAGGAAGAAATACACCATGCCGAGCAGGAAGGCGTAGAATTTATGTGTCTCCATAATCCGGTAGAATACAAAGCCGACAAAAAAGGCCGCGTTAATCAAATGATTGTTCGGAAAATGGAACTCGGCGAACCCGATGCATCGGGTCGTCGGCGTCCGATAGAAATAGACGGTTCCGACTTTCCGATCGACGTCGACACGGTGGTGGTCAGTATCGGAGTTTCACCCAACCCGTTAATAGCGCACGCCATGCCGTCGCTCGAAGTTTCGCGTTGGGGTACGTTGATCGTCAATCAAGAGACCATGCAAACGTCCATTCCCGATTTGTTTGCGGGAGGCGATATCGTACGCGGCGGAGCAACCGTTATTTTGGCAATGGGCGACGGACGCAGAGCCGCCGCGGGAATACATCGGTATTTGCAAAGTTAAGCCGATCGAAATATCGTCGATCGACACATCGAAAATCAAAGGAATAATTGCCAAAATTCCACGTCGATCAATCGATCGAACTTTTTTCCGCATTCCTTAAAAGTCCCCACGGGAACGAAATCGAATTTTTGATGCAACTTCCGACTGACGGGATTCGGAACCGAGATGCCGGCAATCAACGATCGGAGATTTTTCTCTTTTGCTTTTTCGATTAAAATTTCGTACAGGCGACTTCCTATGCCTCTGTTGACGGCTTTTTGATCGATGTAAACACTCGTTTCGGCCGTAATGTTGTAAGCTGCGCGGTCTCTCCAACCGGTCAGATAGGCATATCCGAGAACTTCACCGTCTTGTTCGTATACCAACCAAGGAAATCCGTTATCTGTATATTTTTTGATTTTCCGTTGCATTTCCTCCAGCATATATTCTTTTTCATCAAAAGTAATTACGGTTTCCCGAATGTAATAATTATATATCTCGACGATTTTCTCGACATCGCCCGGTTGCACATCTCTGATCATTACTGATTGAATTAAAGATTCTCAATAAGAAACATATCCGTTTTAAAACTCAACAAATTTATTGAACCTCAAATATAATGATAACCGGAACACGATTCGATTCTTGGAAACAAAAAACAAAACCGTATTTTTGCAACCGTTTAAAAATGCAAATAAATAAAATGCTTAAATACCGACACGAATGAAAAAAATATGGATTGCTTTGATCGGATGCATCGTCATGTACGGTCCCGTAAAAAGCCAAGAAATTACGGAAGAAGAACGTTACGAATGCACTTCGGTCACCGTGGGCAAAAAAGCATCGGATGACGGTTCGGTGCGTACGTCGCATTCCGACGACAGCCACCGCTCGCGTTCAAACATATTGGTCACACCGGCCGGTAATCACAAACCGGGCGCAACGGTAACATTATACAAGCGTGTGTGGTGTGATACGACCAAAATGAAATCGTATGCCGACGTTCCTACGGGCGAAATTCCGCAAGTTTCTCACACCTATGCATTTTTAAATTCCGCTTATCCGTGCATGAACGAAAAACAATTGGCCATCGGCGAATCTACGTTTGGCGGCCGAGGCGAACTTCGTTCCGATGTGGGGCTTATCGATTGTCAACGCTTATGCGGATTGATGCTGGCTCGTTGCACCACGGCACGCGAAGCCATCCGCACGGCGGGCGAACTTTTGGCCGAACACGGATGGATTGATGCGGGCGAATGTTTGACCATTGCCGACAAAAAAGAAGTGTGGCATCTGGAAATCGTGGGATCCGGAAAAGGAAAAAAAGGCGCGGTATGGGCCGCTCAACGTGTTCCGGACGAGCATATTGCCGTGAATGCCAATGCAAGTAACATCCGGCAAATCGACACCGAAAATCCCGATTATTTCATGTATTCGAAAAACGTTTTTGACGTTGCCATCGAAAACGGTTGGTGGAATCCCGAGAACGGACCATTCGAATTCTGTTACGCTTATGCGCCTTCCACGCGTACTTCCATCGCCTGCCGCCGCCGCGAATGGCGCGTATTCAACTTATTGGCGCCTTCACTGAAATTGGATCCCAACTCGGAAAATTATCCGTTTTCCGTTAAACCCGACAAACCCGTGAGTTTGCAGGATATGGTAACGGTTTTCCAAGATTATTACGAAGGAACGCCATACGACATGCGGAAAAACATTACGGTGGCGAACGACAGCGGAAAATGCATCATATCGCCGCTCGCTAATCCGTTCATGACCGCCGACGAATTGAAAATGCATCGGGTAAACGGCGGATGGCACCAACTGGGCGAACGCACCATTGCCGTGAGATTCACGATGTACGGAACCATCATTCAATGCCGGGATTGGCTTCCCGACGAAATCGGAGGCGTTTGCTGGTTTGCGCTCGACAACATTGCTTCGTCGGTGTATGTTCCGATTTATTGCAGCGTTACCGATTTACCGAAAACCTACAAAACTTGCGGCAGAATATCCGGATTCGGCAAAGATGCCGCTTGGTGGGCATTTAATCGCTTGAGCACGTTGGCAACGCGACGTTGGGGTGACACACGGAAAGATCTTCAAGCGGTATGGCAACCCATGCAAACGGAATGGTTTGCCAATCAAAAAAGCGTGGAAGATGCCGCATTGAAATTATACGATCCGAAAAAGAACAAGAAAACCGTTGATTTTCTTACCAAATACACTTCCGATTGCGGCAACAAAGCCGTAAACACGGCTTGGGATTTGGGTGACGCTCTTTGGAACAAATACGACGGATTGTGGTAATATGTCGGCAATGCCGTTGTTTAAAAGTTGAGAATACTCGTCATTGCGAGCGATAGCGAAGCAATCTCATTGATTACGATAAGATTGCTTCGCTATCGCTCGCAATGACGTATATCGTATCCTATTAGGCTTCAAAGACCTGATAGGATTTGTCCGACACAAGACCTATCTGGTTTTAAAAACCTAACAGGTCTTTACGTTATCCAAGTTTTTGTTCCATAAAAAGACAACCGACCTTCTTCCCTATCTCACAAATACCCAATTATTTTTCGTCGACATTCCGTCTTCGAACAAATAGTTTTCCTCGGTAAACGCCTTTAAATCTTCGGGATCGGTAATGCGATTCTGTATGGCGAAGCGACACATCAATCCGCGGGCTTTTTTGGTATACACCACAATGGTTTTATGGCCGTTTCCCGGTCTCTCCTTGAATTCGATATGAATGATTTCGGCTTTTAACTTCTTTGCATTGACGGATCGGAAATACTCATCCGAAGCCAAATTAACCAATACCCTTGTTTCGTTTTTCGGAAAAGCATTGGAAAGCGCATCGGTAATCGTATGATCCCAAAATTCGTACAAATTGTCGCATCCCGCAACACGTAACGGCGTTCCCATAGACAACCGATAAGGCTGCATCAAATCCAACGGTCGCAATACGCCGTACAAACCCGATAAAATTCGCAGGTGATTTTGTGCAAACCGAAAATCATCCGCCGAAAACGAAGAAGCTTTCAATCCGTTGTATACCTCTCCATTGAATGTCAAAACGCTTTGTTTGGCGTTTTTTGTCGTAAACGGCGTTTGCCATTGCGCGTAACGCTCAACATTGGTCTGCGCTATGGTTCCGTTGACCTCCATCAACCGGGCCAATTTATCCGGAGAAAATTGTTTCAATTCATCAACCAATACGGACGACTTCTTCAAAAAATCGGGTTGTGTGTATTCCGTAACAATATTTTGCGGTTTCAAATTCAATATTTTGGCCGGCGATATAACGAGAAGCATGTTTGTTTTGATTTTTAATTCGATCAATGTATCAAAGATATCAATTAACCCGTTTGTTTCTTGTTTTGGTCAAAAATTTTAAGCACAATGGAAAATATTATCTATATTTGACCAAAAAATGAACCGGATGTTTATCAAACGAAACATAATTTGCATGTTATTTTGTATCGTAGGCTTGCCTGCTTACGGACAATCCGACATGTTTTTGACGCAACAATGGTTCTCCCGCATCAATTTTAATCCCGCAGCCACGGGCGCAAGCAACAATGTGGATATATTTTTGCTCAATCGCCAACAATGGGCAGGTTTCGAAAATGCGCCAAAAACCACTTTGTTGAATGCACACAATTATTTTCCCGAAATTCGATCGGGTTTGGGACTGAGTGTCATGTACGACCGCTTGGGCGTAAGCCATAAAACGTTCGATGCCATGGTGGCTTATGCATACCATTTCAATGTCGGAGAACAAACGCTTCTGTCGCTCGGTTTGTCCGGAGGGATTTACAACAGCAACTGGGATCCGATGAGCAATACCGTGGAAAGAACAGATATCGCTGATCCCGAAATGTCCACCGAAAGGACATCGCGCACAAGCCCCGATTTCGATGCAGGCGTTGAATTAAATTCGCACGGAATCACCGTCGGTGCATCAATGACCCACATTATCGGTTCGAGTCCCGAAAATGCATACACCGGAAAGCCGGCTCGGGAGTATTACGGATATCTGCGCTATCGCTTATCGCTCAATCGAAAATTCGATCTCGCGCCCGGTATCATGTACCGTAATGCCAACTACGGCAATTTTTTCGACTATAATCTTACCGCTTTCTTGATGAAAAAATATTGGGCAGGCGTATCTTTTCGCCCCAACAATGCCTTTGCGGCCATGTTGGGTATGGAAATCGGAATGTTTCGGATAGGCTACGCTTACGACCGTTCCATAGGAAAAGTCGCCTCGCTGGCGGCCAATACGCACGAAATAATGCTTGCCGTGCGCATTCATAAACCGCAACCTTATTACAAAAGAACACCCCGATTCTTGGATTAACGTTGCATCACATCAACCGCAATTAAACTCAAATCTTAAACCATACAAATATCGAAATTAACATGAAAGATGCAGTAATAGGCGTAGACATAGGAGGAACGTTTACCAAATTCGGAGTTATCGACCGCGTGGGGAATGTGTTGATGGAAGGTTCGGTTCCGACCGATCAAACGGATGATATTACCATTTATCTTGCGGGATTGAACGGCGCCATCGACAAAGTATTGAGAGAACTGGGCGATTCCGTCAGCATTAAGGGAATCGGCATCGGTGCACCCAACGGAAATTACAAAAGCGGAAGTATCGAATTTGCTCCCAATCTGAAATGGGCGCACGGTAAAGTGGTACATTTGGTGACGCTGCTCCAACAACATTTCGATATGCCTATTGCCGTAACCAATGATGCCAATGCCGCCGCCATAGGCGAAATGATTTACGGCGGAGCCAAAGGCATGAAAGATTTCATCTTGATTACGCTCGGCACGGGATTGGGAAGCGGTATTGTCGTGAACGGTGAACTGGTGTACGGAAACGATGGTTTTGCGGGTGAGGTAGGTCACGTACGCGTGAAAGACAACGGACGTATGTGCGGTTGCGGACGTCGCGGTTGTTTGGAGGCATATGTCAGCGCTCCGGGTATCAAACGGACGGTTTTCGAACTATTGGCCGAATATAACGGCAACAGCGAATTGACCAAATATTCGTTCGATCAATTGACATCCGAAATGATTTATCAAGCGGCCGTTCGCGGCGACGCCATTGCTTTGAAAGCATTTGAAATTACCGGCGATCTTTTGGGCATCAAATTGGCCGATGCCGTAGCGCATACTTCGCCCGAGAAAATTTTTCTGTTCGGCGGACTTGCCAAGTCGGGCGAGTACATACTTAAACCGACGCGCGAAAGTTTCGAAAAGAATCTGCTCAAGATTTATCAAGGCAAAATACCCATTGTATTGTCGTCGCTTGCCGAAGGCAATGTCGCCATTTTGGGTGCCAGTGCATTGATTTGGCAAGAGATAAACAAGAAATAAACAACAGATAATATTGTCTGCAAAACGTCCGGAAGATTTTTCGGACGTTTTTTATTGGGTTATCTCGTATGTATGCCTTCAATATTGAAGGCAACAAAAATATTTCAAAAAACATGAAAACTTTTTTTGTTTTCGAAGTTTTCAAAATATCTTTGTCGCGAAATTTTCAGGTAAGAAAAGAAATGGTAAAACAACGCATCATCGAAGAAGCCTCGGAACTGTTCATCCGTACGGGCGTCAAAAACACCACGATGGATGATTTGGCCCGACATATGGGCATTTCGAAACGCACCATTTATGAGAACTTTAAGGACAAGGAAGCGATACTGATTGCATGTATCGACAATTTCCACAGGGAGAGCACCATTTTTTCCGAAAGAGTTTTCAACAGGGCCGATAATGTGGTGGATGCCATTTTGGAACTGATGCAAAAAGGTGCGGAACAGGCAGCGCTACGGCAGTTCGATATGTTGAACGACATTCGAAAATATTATCCTCAAGTATACAAAGATCATCTGATGCGCATGCATGACGATAAATGCAAAGGGATGGAACAATTAGTGCAACGAGGTATCAGCGAGGGTGTCTTTCGCGATGACCTTAACCCGGAAATTATCGCCGTTTTTTTCAGCAAGCAAGCGGATGGGATTGCAACAACCGACCGTGACTTGGACAAATTTTCGTTTAACGAAATTTTCGAGAACATGGTAATTACATTTCTCCGCGGCATTTGCACTCCAAAAGGTATCGAAATTATCGATCGATTTAAGGGCCCGGAAAAAGAAAATTCGTCTAAACAACAACAATAATGGCATACATTTTGTCCAATGCCCCTTTCTACGACGAGCCTGTTATTCGGATATGGCGACACATCTCGGGGTTCCGTCTCGAAGAATCACATGAGACAGATTTTCGGTTATACCGTTCTCGTTCAAAGGAAAGACGATTGTTTCCGGAAATTTAAAATAGCAACAACTTTGTAAATGATCATACAAATGAAAATACAATTAAAGCAAATCATCCTAAGTATCATACTGCTCGGTATGTGCATACCGGGATTTTCGCAAGAGCCGAATGAAAAGGCAATGCGCTTGACATTAAAAGAAGCACAAGATTACGCATTAAAATACAATAAAACGATATGGAATGCGGGCTTGTCGGTATCCGAAGCGCAAAAGAAAACATGGGAAACCATTTCGGCCGGGTTGCCTCAAGTAAATGCCACGGTTGATTATCAGAACATGATGGGGTTTAAAATGGAATTTGCAGGATTGACCATTCCGTTGGAACCGACCAGCAATTTTCAAGCATCGGTCACGCAATTGTTGTTTAGCGCAAGTTACTGGGTAGGTATCAAGATGTCGAAAATCGGTGAAGAAATGACCGAAACGGCCCGTCTGCAAAGTGAATTGGATGTGAAGCAACAAACGCAATCGGCCTATCACGCGGTACTTATTGCCCAAGAAAACAAAAAAATATTGGGGTTGAACTTGAAAAATATCGAAACGTTGGCTAAAAGCACAGATGACATGGTACGCGTGGGTGTTGCCGAACAAACGGACGCCGACCAATTGAAGGTACAAGTGGCTGCGGTAATGAACGGCATTAAAACGGTGGAGCGACACATTGAATTGGCTTATAACTTATTGCGCTTCCAACTGGGTGTTGATACCGATACCGAAATCGTGTTAACACAAACATTGGAAGACTTGATTGCCGAAAAAGATGTTCGGGAAACGTTGTCCACGGGTTTCGATTTGAACGATAATTACAATGTCCGGTTATTGGACGGACAAATCGATTTAGCCGACAAACAGATTAGTCTCGAAAAAGCATCCAAATTGCCCACCGTGGCCGCGTTCTATAATTATACGTATAAAATCAAAAGATCGACATTCGATATGTCACCGAACAATGTGATCGGTCTGCAAGCCAACATTCCGCTTTTTGCGTCGGGCCAACGCTATTCGCGCATACAACAAGCCAAAATTAAATTGGAAACGGCGCAAAACAACAAATCGGTGCTTACCGATCAATTGTTGATGCAGGAAAAACAGTTGCGTTTCAATCTCAACAACGCCGTTGAATCTTTCGAATTGCAAAAAAATGCCCTCGAAGTATCACAACGCGTGTTCGAAAGCATTACCCGTAAGTTCCAACAAGGGACGGCATCGAGCTTGGACGTTACCACAGCCAATACCAGCCTTCTGCAAGCGCAAACCAATTACATCAATGCGATGATGGAAGTATTCTCGGCACAAACCGAATTGGAAAAACTCCTCAATACATTGTAAATTTTTGATGGATGATTTTTGGTTGACCAATCCGATTAATCGAAAATTAAAGATCAAATTGAAAAATGGCAATAATATGGAATCAAAAATTGAAAATTTAAAATCAAAAATAATGAAAGTTCTTTACAGTATCTTAATCGTAGCAGCGGTTGTTCTGAACGCTTGCGGCGGCGCCGGCGCCGATCAATCGCAAGCTGCGGCAGCCCAAGATTCCACTGTTTTGGTGAAAGTGCAAACAGTAGGCCAACAACCGGTGGAGCAATTAACAGAACTTACCGGTAACATCGAAGCCTACAAGGTGAACCAGATTGCGCCGACCATACCGGGTCGTATCGACAACATCTTGGTGGAAGTGGGCAATCGCGTACACAAAGGGCAGTTGTTGGTGCAAATGGACAGGACCAATCTTGTGCAGGCGCTACTGCAATTGGCCAATGCCGAATAGGAACTCGGACGTGTTTCCGAACTCTACAAATCGGGAAGCGCCACGCAGCAACAATTTGACCAGTTGACTTCGCAAGTTGATGTAGCTCGCGAATCGGTGCGCAACCTTGCCGAAAACACCGAGTTGCTCTCACCCATTGACGGCGTGGTGACTGCTCGCACATTCGATGCCAAGAATCTTTATGTC
>JAVBNP010000280.1:0-25992 GCA_031551455.1 Bacteroidales bacterium
TAATATCAATAAAAGGATAGTTAAAAATCAAGTTATCATATTTCGCCGCTGCCGCTGTTCAAAAAGACTCATTTTATCGCGTCATTGACTTCGTCGAGCTCGTAAACTCGGTTGCGAGCGGATTATTATTTTCATCAAACAATTGAAAATGACAATAAAAGGCACGTCATTGCGAGCAGCGGCGAACGGGAATTAAAGATCGTGATCCGTGGGCAAAGGGCAATTATCGGTACGGAACATAGCGGCGGGAAGCCCGGCGCTATTGACCAAATTAGCCCCTCGCGTATAATTTTTCCAACCGTAACGTACCGCTACGGGATGCGAAACCTTTGAGGATGTCACCGTAACGCTGACGCCGTCGGGATTGATCGCAGCCGCGGCAGGATAAAATTTTTGATCATCGCCCGCTATCAAGAATTCGGACAAGGGTTTCCCGTCACCGGAAGCCAATCCCCTGCCGGTCTCGCGAAAAGTCAATACCATTCGGTTTCCGTCAACGACAACATGATCCAAGAGCGGGCCGCTGCGTACGATATCGGTAAAACCGTATATGTCGTGCAGGGCAAGGTTTGCCAACCCGGTTCCTACCTCAAGTTTATAGGGAGGATGGATATTGAGACTGTCTCCCAAATGAAACGCCACCACCATTCCGGTATGTGTCTTTTGATCGAGAACCCGACGTTGTATGTCGCGCAACTGCGGCCATGCAGACTCAATATTGGATCCCGACTCTTTGCCGTCGTAACCGGCCAACTGAACAAAATAGAAATTCAATTCGGGATTATCCCAGCCTTTGCGCCAAGAGTCGATCAACATCGGGAAAAGATGGCCGTATTGAAATGCCTTTGAAGAACTGGTTTCTCCTTGATACCAAACCACTCCGGCAATACCGTAAGGCATATGCGGGTATACCATCGCATTATAAATGTCTCCGGGCGTATGACGATGTCCCGGGGAATCCCAAACCCAAGGAAAGCGATTGTCGATAGGCAGGTTGTTCTCCAACTTATATTGTGCATCGACGATTCGATCATAAATCGGTTTCGTCACGGGATCTTTCTTCAATTCTTCGCGAGGAATCCAACTTTCGATGGCTGTTCCTCCGAAGTAAGTTCCGATGATCCCGACGGGAACGTCGAGTTTTCGCTTCAATTCTTGAGCAAACGCATAAGCCACGGCTGACCAACGAGGGGTGACCGCCGAATCGGATTTTTGCCATCTTCCTCCCGCGGTGAACATCGGGTCTTCCGACGACCACTGCAATTGAGTGAAAAGTCGAATATCCGGGTCTTCCGTCGAGGTAACGTTACTTTCCCAAGTTTTCATCTCCATGTTCGATTGTCCGGACGCAAACCATACCTCACCGACGGCGATATCTTTTATTTGAAGCACGTCTTTGCCCGACTTCACGCTCATGACCAAGCCCGTTTGAGCGGACAACGGATCCAAGACGACGAACCAATTCCCCTGTATATCGACCTTGGCCTTGTGTTTTTGTCCGGCAATTTTCACTTCAACGTCGGCATTCGGCGCGGCTTTCCCCCAAACGGGATTTTTTTGATTCCGTTGCAATACCATTCCGTTTGCAAAAATGACCGGCAAACGCAATACTCCGGACATATTCTCGGGAACGGGACGATCAATCGCATAATTCGAGAAAGTAACTTGATCCGTCATCGAGTACAATCCGGTAATTCCCAAGCCGAATGCCGGCATGTGATTTTCAATACCCTCTTTATGAAGTTGTTTTCCGGTTTCTTTATCGGTCACGATAATTTTCCAAGGGCGCCAGTCTTCCCTGTCAATCACCGGAGCACGGACAATCGAAAGATTGTATTGTTTTCCCGTAACGAGAGCAGGGAAACGGGCCTCTTGCCATTGACGGAAATAACCGTACTGCCAACGGAGCATTTGAAGCGTCGACCCCTCCTCACTCCGCGAAATGCGCAAAAGTTCATAATCGTCGGCATCTTTCACGTGCAGCAGCATGCCGATAGGCTTCCCGGAATCAAATGCCGAAAACGAAAAATCGACACTCATCGAAAACCATTCGGTATCCCAAGGCATCGAATGATCGACAAGCAAAAAAGGAGAATCAACGGGTTCCCGTTCGATGACGGGAGTGATCCCGGCATCGGTGATGTTCCAATTTCCGGCTAACGGTTGCCAAGCCACCTCCGAAGTCGACTTTTTCCCCGAACAAGCAACAAGACCCAACAAAAGTGTCAATGATATCAAACGGAACAGAAATCTGTTTTTCATATGTTTATTTTTAATATTTTAAGTTCTTTGATTTGACGAGGTTGTTCAAAAAGACTTATTTTATCTCGTCATTGCGAGCAATGGCGAAGCAATTTTGTTAAATAGCAACAGATTGCTTCGTCGTTCCTCCTCGCAATGACGTTCAATTTTGACTTTTTGAACAGCCTTGTCATCGTATTCCGGACCCGACAGGGTCGAAACCCTCAAAATTCGGCAATAACCGATTTACCATCCATCCAATTCAGTATATTCAGCACCAAATAATTCCAATTCTGGAATCCCGGATTCAATATCGGCTGTCCGTTTTCGGGTTGATAATACTCATGTAAGGTTCCCGTCTTTTCGAAATCCTTACCGAACATGATAATCGTTTTTGCTCCGAGCTCACGAGCTTCCTTCGTATAACCGTATTGAACAAGTCCCCGCCATGTCATGTAATTGGAGATTCCCCAAATGGGACCCAACCATGACGACGGGTTGCCGCTGGCTTTCAGATTATACATTTTTTCAAGCTTCGATAAGGTGCGTATGCCATTGGGAGCATTGAACGTTTTCGGATTCGAATAGTGTTCTTTCACCATTCGATCGGCTTGTTCGGGTGTGGCTATGCCTGCCCACATGGCAAGAAAACCCGACCAAACTCCGATACGTTGAATCACGCAATCCCAATCGCGCGGCGCACCGCCGTGATATGCCCAACGCTCTTTGTTAACGGGTGTGAGGTTTAAATCCACGCTGTAGAAAAATCCCGTCCATTCGTCCCAACAATGCTCTTGAATCGAATCGTAAAGTTCTCGGGCATCTTTTTCGTATTGACTGCCGATCTCGTTAAGCGCAAGTCTTTCGCAGAGATATACCATTGCTTTAAGCTCCTTGTACATAAAGCAGTTAAGATAAATGGATCCCGAACTGCGATCGGGTCTGTAATAAGTGGAGGGATCGTTATCGACGCCAATCATTACATCGTTTTGCCAAAAATACAATCCGGTGGCATCATGACGGTATCTGCTTTTGTATCCGCCCACAAAAAACTGCAAATTGTGGAATTTGTCTCTCAACCACTCCGCATCACCGTTGTTTTGTTGCGTAAGAAACGCGGCATGCTGTGCGAGACAGGGTTTGTGCATGTTCTCTTCGTAAATATTGGCCGGTTTCAAGGAATTCACGTCTGATTTACGATCTATCATGATCGGCACCCATCCGTCAATGCCGGCATACGACAAGAAATTGAGCACGCAACCGCGTTCATACTCTTCCGCCTCCGTGCGGTCTTTCTTCGAACCGGTATCGAGAAGTATCTGACGCAAGGCGATATTACTCAACCACGAATCCCAATCCCACAACACATCGGCATATTGCACGCTTCCCGGTGTTATGAAAGGATATTGCAATGCTTCACCCGCAGAACGGTACATATCCTTAAAATCCTTATAAATATACTTCTTGATCACATCGCGATAACGTTCGTAATCTTCCGCTTTTGCATCCCAAACATTCATCAGGACGCAACCGACAAACAATGTCGCAAAAACTATTTGAAACTTTCTCATATTTTGATCATTACCTTATTCTACCACTTTAACGCTTAAATTTTTCAACATTAATCCCGTATCGAAAGTCCCCGGGACTTCCCAACCGAAATTCATAGCGATAAGTACCAAATCGGTCAATTCGGTATTCTTGAATTGTCCTTTGCTTTTCATGGCGATGACTCCTTTTTTGATCAACGGTAAAAGATCCAATCGTGCACTGTGCCATTGAAAATCATGAAAACTTACATCGCCCCAAACAGCAGTTTCGGGAATGCCGTAAATATATGTAGCCGTACCGATGTCCCACTGAACCGCCTCTTTGGACTTCAATCGCGGATAACGATAATCAAAAGAAGAAACGCCTACCCACAACGAAGCCATATAATCGGACGACTTCTCATTCATGTTACGCATGTAAAAGAAAAAAGGAGTTTGAGCCGTATGCAGTTCCGTATTAAATTCCGCATCGGTCATCTTCTTTTCGCAATGAACGATACGAAGATCCATCGAAAAATTCAGTTGTTTTATCTTTCCGATATTCGGCTGATTAACAAAATCCTGTTGAATCAGCAAATGAGGCCAAGGTTGCCCGGATGTTGCTCTCGGTGCGTCATATTCCGTACTTGTCGTGATATCCAATAAAAGCGTTCCGTCATCGAAACGGGTGATCTTTTTTCCTTTATTGGCATAAGTGATACTATTATCGGTATCTCGAAAAGATTGCGTACCCGCAAGATCGTATTTGCTGGCCCACTGAGCCATTTGCCAAACGGGTTTTATATTTTGTTTCTCAAAATAGATCGTATCGGTATTGGTAGCTTCGAAGCCGCCGCCTTGTTGCACGATTTCCGCAGTAAGCGCGGATACAGACAATCCTTTTTCGAATTTGTTGTCTCTCAAAATCTCAACGCCTTCCAACACGATCTCGGCGGGATTGACTTCGGTATGATTGTTTTCTTCTTTTCCGTTCTTTTCGGAATCGGAACATCCGCTGCAGTTTCCAAGCATTAGGAAAATGAAGCAAATACAGGTTAAATTGATGATATTTTTCACGGGAATAAGTTTATTTATAGTTAATATTCAGCTTTTCGATATATACGCCGACGGAATAAGTACCCGGCACTTCCCACCCGATATTCATATCGACGACATACAGGTCTTCCCAATTCGTATCGGGCAAAAACCCGTTTTCTTTGGCCACCTTCAAGCCGGTTTTTAAATACGGCAGGATCTCGGTATTCACCCGCATCGGTTTATTCACTTTCGTCGGACCTTGCGAACCCAAAATCTCTTTCATTGCCGGCATAAAAATAAAAGCTCCCGTATGGGATTCCTTCCCGCCGTCTCGAGCCGCATAGTAAGGAGAATATTCATTCCGTGCGTCGAAATAGCTCAATCCGAACCAAAAGAAATCACCGAAATCCTTTGAATCCTTATTCAAATTTTTAACGACCAGGAACCATTGATATTGGGCGGTATGAAGATTCGGATCGGTCGTGCCTTCCGGCATTTTGTCTTCGAATTTTGTCAAGGTATAATCAACGTCCATGTATATCTCCTTTTTGTCTGATAACTTTAGGTATTCATCCGTCGCGGAATGATACGTCAACAACAAATGAGGCCATGCTTGCCCCGGCTTTCGGGGATGATCCAACGTGTTGGACCCGTATTCCGTGGAAGCATCCAGTTCCAAAAGAATAGTGCCTTTTCCGGTATCGACGTTTACTTTGACGCCCGGGGTTTCATAACGATTCAACGATCCTTCACGGTAATATTTTGCCGTTAGGATATCGTTATTAACGTTATACCATTGAGCAATATGCCATTTGGGAGTTCCTTGAGAGGTTCCGCCGTAATTGAGATATCCTTGAATGGCGCCGACACCGTCTTTGGTTGCTCCCACGGTGAATCCCGTCAAGTAATGACTATCTTGGAAAAGAGATTTATATTCCGAATCGGAGCCCGTGTCTGTTTGTTTTTTTGATCCGCCGCCTCCGCAACCGTTCAGAAAAACCAACAGCATAAGAACCATCATCCGAACGGATGATACGTAAAATTTCATAAAATCAAATATTTGTGGTTAATAAAATAATCGGTGAATATTTTTGGAAGATACCCTCCGGCCGATAAAAACCGGAGGGACATCCAAAGTCAAACTGTATGTAGTGATTATTAACTTACGATTTGGCATTATTCGACCCCGCCGGGGTCAAATAATTTTAACGTATGGAGATATAGAAATTATCGATAAAGGTTTGATCGGCACCGCCGTCGTATACCCCGGCAAAACCCGCATTATAACGTCCTTCGGCATCATTGTCGTAGACGGTCTTTTCCCAAACCACTTGTTTGGTTTTGGCATTGGAAATCGACAACTTGAATTCACCGTCGATTTCGGATGCGACTTGAAGTCGGAAATAAGTCTGCGCCGTTGCATCCGTAATGGCCGTTACATTGTCCTCATGATAGAGAAGATTGAATCCGGGCGCATCGAGATTTCGAAGGAACTGAATAACCCCGGAGGTACTGATCCGGAATACGTAATAGTTTTGCGGATCGATTGCATTGACGATAATACCGCCGTACACATGCGGATGTGCTTGACTGAGTCGAATATCCGCTGCCACCGTAAAGCTGTGTTCGTCTTTGGTGCTGATGCCCGAACCTTCGGCTTGATAAAGAGCAAATCCACCCGACTTACCCGTCAGTTCATTATTCAGGATACGAAAACTACCCTTCATGATTGCCCATTCCGAGCCCAAAGGATGTCCGGATGTTTCCTTATCGGCCCATTCCGTGTCCTTACGCGTGAAATAATCCGTAAAGACCGTACCGATCATAAATTCGAAAGGTTTGGAAGTAACCCCTCTGCAGGTCACCGTCACATCAATCTTCCCGTCGGGAAGTGTTTCGGGTATGGTGAAAACTATTTTGTGTTCGCGCTCATATATCGAATCATTCTTTACTTTGATTTCCGCTTGTACATCTCCCAACATAACAATGTTATTGGGTTGGGAGGGCGTGCCCGCCGGTTCAAAGTTAGCCCCCGTGATGGTTACTTCGTCTCCCTGTAATGCGGATGACGGACTCATTCGAGTAATGATCGGTTGAGATTTGTCTACTTCGAAAATTTGTGTCGACGAAGTCCATTCGTGTACACCCACACGAACCTTAATGGGACCGGTTATCGCTCCGCTGTCGGGAATAACTGCCCGTAATCGTGTTTTGTCCCATTCAACAACGGTAGCCACGGCTTTATCATCGCCAAAAAAGACCACATTGGTATTGTAAGGCTTAAAATTCTCGCCGAATATTTCGATCGTATCGAGAACAGCTCCTTTCGTGGGATAAAACGAAGTAATCTTCGTTCCGATTTTCTCCTCTTCGGGAGCTTCGTTGCATGCATATATTCCCGCCAAAAGAGAAAGAATTAAAATTATGGGTAACTTTTTCATTGAAATCTGAATTTAAATTCGTTAATCGGTTATTTGCTTTCGTAACCCGGATTTTGCACCAAATTCTTATTGAGAATCACATCATTCAATGCTATCGGGAACCAAACTCTGTAGGCAGCTCCTTGCCAATAACTTTGAATCGTAGGCACAACGGCATTCCAAACATGTTTTTCCTCGTCTTCTCCGGGTATCTTATCGTCTTTGAGGCCCGCAATCGTCGAGAAGATTCTGCCGAAACGAATTAAGTCGGCTCTGCGTTGCGCCTCAAAACAAAGTTCCCGCGACCGTTCTTCCAACAATTCGGTTACGAAATCGTCTCTCAAATAAGTGTTATTCAAAACCGTCAATGAAGGAGCTCCGGATGCGGCGCCTAATGCATCGGCGGAAACCCGTTCGCGAACTTGACTTAACCGCGTACGTGCTTTAGCGGCGTCTCCCAAATAAAAATAGGTAGCTTCGGCATTCATCAAGAGTATATCGGCAAAACGGATAACCGGCCAGTTGCCTTCACATAAGGCTGACGGGATCTTTTTGGTTGCTGCCTCGCGATACCTGAATTTCGAAACGCAAAAGCTCATGGAAGTAGGATCGGGCTTGGCTACATCATAATAACCGACCCCGTTGATCTCCATCCGATTTTCGGGTTTATCCAGCACGCCTCCCGAATAGTTGTGATTGCGGCGCGGGTCTAATTGATGATAACGATTAAAACCTTCCACCACGGGACGAAACATGCCGTATCCGCCACCCATCACCGAATTACCGACGGGAATATGATAGAAAACCAATGCCAGATAGTCGTTGCCCAATCCTTGAATATCGGTTGATTCGGCCGTAAAAAGAGCTTCTTCGTATTGTTCGGTGGCACATGTTTCGCGGAACAATCGGTCATAATACTTGGTTAATTTGAACTCGCTGTTCGCAATAATTTCTTCGGACAATTCATATGCTTTTTTGTATAAATCGGTCGAATTAACCCAATCAAAGCTCAACAACGGTTTTTGTGCCTCCGTCGTATTAATGTCACTGCCCACTTTATTCATTCCGCAACTGGCCAAATAACACCATGACTTTACCAAAAACCCGGCTGCCGACCATTTGTGGGCACAGCCGACATTTGCGGGACGATCGGGCAATGCTTCATATGCAAATTGAAGATCGTCGAGAATAAAATTCCATGTGGCCTGTAAATCGTTACGCGGAGCCATCGGATCCTGCTCCGCCGTATCGTACAGAGGTACCCCGCCGTAAAAATTCGCCAGATAGAAATAGAATACCCCTCTCAAAAAACGAGCTTCAGCAATAATGTCTTTTTTGCGGGCGGCATCCATCGGAATTGCGTCAATCTTACTCAGAAGAACGTTTACACGGTTTATTCCTTTGTACATAAAACTCCAAACCGTGGAAAAGATCTCATCGCGAGCGATATAGTTCCCGTATCCGACTGATTGCAATGTTTCTTCACCGCCCAATCCGGATGCAATGCATTCATCGGTACCGGCATCCATCATTACTTGTATATGCAGATTAAATGAACCGCGTCCCCATTGCCCTTGGGCCACCGCCGCCACCAAGGCATTATAGCAACCAACCAGTGCACGTTCGGCGTCATTGGCGGTTTTATAAAAATTCTCCACTACCGTATTGGAGTATGGTTTTGTATCCAGAAAATCGTCACAACCGCTCAATCCGGCAATCATGATCAAAATAATGAAAAACTTTCTCATATTATATTTTTTTACAGGTTAAAAAGTATCGGGGTTAGAAAGTCACGCTGAGACCAAAAATAAAGGAACGCGTGCGAGGGTAAGAAATTCGGTCGAAACCGGTCATCATCGGGTTACCGGAGTCGATTTCGGGATCAAATCCGGAATATTTCGTCCAAGTATATAAATTATCTCCCGTTACGTAAATCCTCACGTTCGAAAGTACCGATCCGCTGATTTTCTTCAAAAGCGATTGAGGAAAAGTATACGAAAGCGAAACTGTCTTTAACCGAAGGAAAGATGCATCTTCCACATAATAACTGGATGCGGACTTGGCGGCCGGATTATATAACTGGCTGCTGAAATTACCGTATTCGTTGGTCGGATTATCGGGTGTCCAACGGTTATCCCAAAAATCCTTGGTAAGGTTCATCCACGCTTGCGGGAAAGCGCCTTCCAACCGATAGCGAGATTCGTTGAAAATCTGATTTCCGTACATTCCCGACAGGAATATGGAAAGTTCGATGCCTTTATATCGGAAGTTGTTGCCGATACCGCCGTAGAATTTGGGATCGCTTCGACTGATAATACGCATGTCTTCCGAGTTAACTTCATTGTCGCCGTTAAAGTTTTTGAACTTGAATGTCCCCGGAATTACTTTTGCATCGGCAAAACCGACAACTCCCGGTTTTAATGCCCACTGGCGTTCTTCAAAGGGAATCGAAGGATCGCTGTTATCTTGCCAAGTAAATTCATCGATTTGGTATACCCCGTCAAAGACATAACCGTATCCCGTACCGATGCTGTTCCCCACGTAAATACGCCCGACGTTGGTTATCCAGCCGCCGGCAACCGTTGTGGGACGAAAATCCACTCCTCCGAGGTTTTTAATGATATTTTTATTGGTACTGATATTGAAATCGGTAGACCATTCAAAATCCTTTCTCTGTATATTGACCGTCGATACTTGGAATTCAAGCCCTTTATTGTCGATCCGTCCGATGTTTTGATATTGCGTCGAGAAACCGGATTGACTGGGAATAATTGCCGGCATCAACAAATCGTCCGTAATTTTAAGATAAGCATCTGCCGTAAAGATGATGCGGCTTTTCAAAACGGCTAAATCAATACCGACATTGTACTGTTTGGTCGTCTCCCATTTTAAGTTGGTATTGGGTATCGTTGCGGGAGCAAGACCCAAGACCCCGTTGTAATAGTCGATTTCCATATTGGACATGTATTGATAAGACGGAATACGCTCATTACCCGTAACCCCGTAGCTGAGTCTCAGTTTCAAGTTGTCGATGGCTTTTACGTCTTTCAGGAAATTTTCTTCGGATAAACGCCATGCAACGGCGGCGGAAGGAAAATAGCCGTAACGATTGCCCGGACCGAATTTATCCGATCCGTCGCAACGCAAACTTACCGTGAAAAGATATTTATTGGCGAGGTCATAATAGATACGACCCAAATACGACAAACGATTATTTTTACCGCGATACGAACCGTATCCCGTAATGATCGATCCTTGGTTGATGTTCCATACGCCGGAAGACTCGTCGAGATAATTTTGATTGGCAATATTAAACGATTCGAAGTTATACGTATTGTTCTCGAAAGCCACCATTGCATCGATTTTGTGAATACCGAACTGTTTGCGATATTGCAATTGATCGGTGTTGCTGAAATAATACGCCCGCTGTTCGGCCACCGCCGCGCTGCCTTTCGTAAAAGCACCCCATTGGGTGTTTCTTCCGTAAAACTCGTTCCCTTTTGAGCTGGACAAAAATCCTCCGAGATTGACAATGAGGGACAAGCCGTCAATAATCTCAAATTGTGCACTCGCATTAACGTTCGTACGCATCAACGATGTTAACTTAAATGCTTCCTTGACCATCGAGATCGGAGAAACATACTCTTCCGTATGTTCAAACAATGGTGCGTGAATTTCGATCGGGCGCGAAGTGACCAACATCTGCACAACTCCGTTAAACGTACCTCCGTCTCCCCCGCTATGGCTGGCGCCGTTAAACGTTGTATAAGAAGTATTGATGTTGGTGCCCAATTTCAATCTTTTGAAAGGGGAGTAATCCAATTTTGCCCGAGCCGTAATACGTTCGAGGCTGTTTTCGATAATGATCCCCTCATTGCCGGTATAACCGAGACTGGTTGAAAATTGTATGTTGTCCGTACCCCCATCTATCGAAATATTGTGATTCTGCGAATATGCCGTGCGTACCATCTCGCTTTGCCAATCATGTGTCGGCAAAGAATAAGGATCGCGCGCTTGATCCTGCTCGTTATAGTTTCCGTCTCCGTTTGTATCGTAATAAAAGAGCATGCTTTCGGGATCCACCACTTGGCGAAAATCGATAAACTCGGAAGCACCCAATACATCCAAACGCTTACTTAACGTACCTATGGTTAAGTTTCCGTCATAGGTGACACGGGAGCGACCGGCGCGACCGCTTTTGGTGGTAACGATAATTACTCCGTTCGCACCGCGCGATCCGTAAATCGCCGTAGCCGAAGCATCCTTCAATACTTCAATGGATTCGATATCCACGGGGTTAATGCTGGCCAAAGGGTCAAGTTGAGCACGTTCTCCCATGCTGGCCGAAGCTATCTCACCGGTGTTTACATCCATTTGTATACCGTCAATAACGTAAAGCGGCAATGCCGAGCCGAACACCGAATTGGCGCCGCGAATGGTAATCCGCGAGGATGCCCCCAACTCACCCGACGATGAGGATATTTGTACCCCTGCTAAACGTCCCTGCATGGCATTCACAAACGATAATGATTTAGATTGCGTAATTTCTCCGGAATTCAGACTTCCGACAGACCCGGTCAAGTCGCTGCGTTTCATGGTACCGTAGCCGATCACCACCACGTCATCGAGTTTATGGCTCTCCTCACGCAGAGTAACGTTAATGTTGGTGCGAATTCCCACAACTTCTTCAACGCCGGCATACCCCATAAATGAAAACACCAATGTAGAATTGGGTGGAACGACCAAACTGTATTCTCCGTTCGCGTCAGCGCTGACGCCTTTGGTGGTATTTTTCACCATTACCGTAGCTCCCGGCAACGGTAACCCTTCTTCATCCGTCACTTTACCGGTGACGGTGACATCTTTAACGGCTGACTCGGGCAATATGGAAAAAGTGTTGCCGTTACGTCTGAATACGAGTTTTTTTGAAGACAATATACGGGTAAGAAATGTTTCGATGGGCATATCCGATACGGACATGGTGACATTCTTATCCGAGGGTAAAACATTGTCGTTGTAAGTGAATCGATAAAGCGTAGTCTTTTCGACTTCGTCGAGAACGGCTTTCAAGTTTTGCCGGTCAACGGAAATGGTAACATTTTGAGATTGAGCAAAGGTTTCGGAAGACAACGTCAACAAAAAGAATAGTAATCCGAAAAAAAATAAAGAATATTTGCTACCTTTGTAAAAGGTGGTAGCCCTTGTTTTTTTGATTTCCATGGGATTGTTAATTGGGATTGATACAAAAAAATGATTCGTTTGGGGTATTAACCTCCGGGAGTCGGGGAAATTGCAGTTTTTCCGACTCCGTTTTTTTAAGAATAGTTATATTTTTCCATAATACACGGTTTCAAAGATTAATAATAAAGATTACACACTCCGGTTATTTTTTGAACTTGACATATATCTTGCCGTCCCGATTGTCGTAAGTAAAATCGTAATGATTTTGCAATATCTTCATGACATTATGAACATTATCCTCATTAAAACTCCCCGTAAAGAGGTTGTTATTATTCGGTTTATTTCCGATCATTTCTATGGTAACTCCATAACGCAGTTCCAGTTTGCGCATGATTTGATCAAATGTCGCCGAACGTAAAACCAACTCTCCGCGAACCCAAGCCGTCTCAAAATATGTTGATGTCGAAACAATCGAAAAGCTATCCGACGATTTCCGGTAAGTCGCTTTATTCTCCGGGGAAATGGTTACATTGTGGGAAATCTTGTTGCGAGTGGTGAGTTTCAGCGAACCTTCCAATAAAGTTGTTTCGCAGAAGCCGGAACCCCAATACGCACATATATTGAACTGCGTACCGAGAACTTCCACGAATACATTTTCGGTTTCGACCACAAACGGTCGCGAGGGATCACTCGTTACGTCCATCAATGCCTCACCGTTCAGTTTTACCGCTCTTTCATGCAACCCGAAATCATTTGCGTAACTCAACGTTGTTCCCGCGTTCAGAAATACCTTGGTTCCGTCCGGCAACCTGATATCTGCCTTTTCGCCGCTTTTAACATTTACGACCGTTTTTTGCGTGATAAATTTTTTTAAGTCTCTATTTTCTCGAACAGTAACATAAAAAACAAATATCACGGGTATAAGTACGGCGGCAGCTGTTCCGAGCGGCTTCATTAAAAATCTCGTCCAAGTTTTTCTTTGGCTCTCCCGCTCCAATTTGAACAATCTTTCGGTTACTTCATCAAAAGAAGGAACATTTACATTTACCTTGTCTTCGTATCCGGACCATAACTGCTCGAACATGAGCGCCAATTCTTTATTATTCGAATTTGCGACCAACCGGCGCAGACGTTTGATATCTCCGGATGTCATTTGGCCCGTGGTATATTGTTTGATTAATATGTCGATGTCTTGGTTCATCATTACGATATTCTTTACGTAATACGTGTTAAGGAGAATAATCTACTATGATTTAATGAAAAAAAATAATTGCGATAAAAGCAACAGAAAAAACGCCACAAAAGAACTTCCCATTTCTTTTCGTATGATACGTAATGCAGTCGAAAGTTGGTTGTAAACGGTTTGTTCGCTGATATTGATTTTTTTGGCTATATCTCCGGGAGAAAGCCCGTACTCTTTGTTCAATTCGAATATCTCACGTTGACGGGGACTTAATTTGGACTTTATGGTTTCAAGCTTATTGTATAAAATATTGAAATCCATAATCTGTTCAACACCAATGTCATTTTTGTCGGCTTGGTCGCAATTTTCCAAACTTTCGAACAACGGGTTATTCAAACATCGGCGAAATTCGTCTATAATAATATTTTGCGATATTTTAAATAGATATGATTTGAAAGACATATCCGGTTTTATACTTTCGCGTTTGCACCAAATCTTCACAAACGTGTCTTGCACAATTTCTTTACTTTTTTCGGGAGAATGCGTCAAGCCGAGTACAAATCCGTAAAGATTGCCCGCGAAAGCATCATAAAGATGCTTAAAATCAGAATATGAACCTCTGCACAAACCCTCTACATGCTTCTTGTAATTCATAAAATCAACGTATTTAGTTTTAATAACCGGATTCCGGTAAGGGAACCGATAAAGAATACCTTTTCCGATAAAAATCCGGTAATCAAAAGCAACAATTTATACAAAATAATATTACAAAAGCAATGAATGTTTATTAATTTCATAAGTAATTCTTACATAACTATTCA
The DNA here is from genome assembly GCA_031551455.1 of Bacteroidales bacterium. Lineage (GTDB taxonomy): Bacteria > Bacteroidota > Bacteroidia > Bacteroidales > UBA4181 > JAIRLS01. Next base: position 14,414 of record JAVBNP010000280.1, read on the forward strand.
TTGTATTTATTATTAGGCACAAACATACAAATTGTGTCAATCGGAACTTCCGACGATGAACAAAGATGAAACAGCCGGTAATTGAATTTTCAAGCGAGTGGCAACCGTCCCGTCTCCGGTTTCGGATACTTTACCGTTGTGTATGTTCTTAATAAGCCCCGTATGAGGATTCCATATTTCCGCATCCTCCAATTTCCCATTCACAACTATGTGGCCATCAATATCTCTTTCGCCGGTATTAATCAGGAAATAAAAATCCTTACCATCTTTTTGTTTATGAATATAGTTGATGTATCCGGACCCTTTCTCGGCAGAAAAACTGATATCAAATCGGACATCGGGAACCGGATTCAATTGTTTTAAAGCACCCTCTATCGAACCGGCGGTAACGTTGGTCAGCAATACAAATTCACCGCTGCGGTTATTTACGTTTCTGATGCTTTTATCAAAAACATTCAGAGCATCATAATAAAAAAGATCGATATCATTCTTGGCAATTTCATCCTCTAATTTACTTTCACGCAAAGGTTCCGTTGCCGAAATCCCGGTAAGATCTTTTTGTCCGCCGGCCCCAATGGTATTTTCACCAAAAATACCTAACATCATTTTTTTCACTTCGTCGTCTTTTCCGAATTCGGCAGAGTACGCCGGCAATGACCCGAGCACCAATACCTTTCCCCCGGCATCGTAATATTGCTTGATCATTTTTAACGCTTCGTACGAGATAACACTTCCTCCCGGAATAATCAGCAATTCAAATTTTTGCAAGTTTTCTTTATTATTAAGGACCAATGTCGAACCGGCTATGGTTATCTTTCCGTTAATCAGATCTTCGGGATGGATATATGTGAAATCCCTTCGCAGTTCATTGGTCAATATATCGCTCAAGCGATGGTGTACCACATTTTCGGGTACCCAATTTGCCACCGGAAGCCCCGAATGCTCATCCCTGCCGATATACGATTCGGATTGCACGGACGCAATCGGCCACAAAACGGCAATATCCGATACCCGCTTTCCTCCTTGAAGCAACATACAACAACGCGCGACATATTCGCTGTATCGAGGCAAAGTACCTTTGAGCAATCGGTTATCCGACGAAATTAACGGCGGAATACGCATGTTCAACGAATCCGTATCATACCACATTCCGTGAGGAACAACAAAGTTGACGCCCCTTGCCATAGCCTCCATCACGACTTTGTACATGGTCAGCGAATCCATGTCTGCGGCAAAAGCCCCGTAAAGTTCCGCTCCGACGATCGGCTTGTCTTCCAGATCGGCCGCCGAACTTATTTGCTTGAACCCGTGCAAACCCCTTCCGGGATAAAAAATCGCATCGAGCAGCGGAATATGTACATGCCGATAAAATTTAAGAATGTCGCCGTTGGCAACCACCGAATTGGGGCTATAATTTTCGGGAGGATGTCCCATGCTTTTCAATCCTCGCAATGCTGACCACTCGGACACCTTTCGAACGTAGTTTTCCGCCATAAGTTCCGAACGAATGTCATAAAAAGCGACACGCGCCGCACGTGTTTCCGTCCCTATATCATAAAACAAGCCGGGATAATACAATGCGGGATTTTTCCCGTACTTCCGTCGAAAAATATCGGAAATGGAAGGTGTCCAAGTATTTTCCGAATGGACGAAACCCACGTCGTCGAAAAATGTCTTGGTGATCACGTTTCCGAAAAATCCCGAAAAGTATTTGTCGTATTCGTCGTAAGTCATCTTGATGAACTTTTCCACCGCTTCGGGACACATGTAATCCGCCAGGTGTCCGTGCGGATGGGAAGTGTCATGCCGGCATACGAAAAACATGATACGCCAATCTCCCTCCGGAACACGCCATTCAAGCACCCCGTCCTTAACATGTTCACCAAGGTCGAGGATCTTGCGCGTATTCATTTCCATCGAAGAAACGGCAAGCAAGGTCGATCCCTCTTCTAAAGTTATCTCTTTCACGATTGTTCCCCCCGATTTGACCTCCATCTCTTCTTTGACAAGAAATTGACGGGTATACTCGGGAAACTCGGCTTGGAATTTCCCGCCGGCCGATCCGCTCGGGAAATCGATATCGTCATAAAGAATGATTTCCGTACCCAGTTCACGAGATATATTAAGAAAATCGGCATACCGCTCGAAATATTCTTGACTCAAAAAGGCGGGCGACATTCCGGGGCACATTCTATTGTCATGGAAATAAGGCCCCGGAGACACGGGAAGTATCGCTACTCCTCCAAATCCGCAAAGATCCTCAGCCTCGACCAAACGTTGTCTTATTCCGTCGGTCGAAAGTTGACCGTTGAGATGCAGAAACGGAACGGGACGATATTGCTCCGGAGGTTCCTTAAAATCATTCCTCAATTGATCGATACGGGAAGTACACGAAACAATAAAACATGTGATAAATAATGTAATAGGCCAATATTTAGTCATATAATACAAGTTCATAAAATATCATAATTTAATGCTAATACGATCCCCGGATAAAAATCTACCATAAGGGTTAGGATTGCAATCCGATTATTCCGAAGTCGTACATTCGGTATGGTAGATAACCCGGATTTAACCGTATTACTGAAAATAATAATTCAAAATAAACCTGTCGGACATAACAAAGTGAAAAAAACACGTCATTGCGAGCGAAAGCGAAGCAATATGTGAATTGTCATGAGATTGCTTCGCTATCGCTCGCAATGACGTGTTGAAAACCGAGCTTTTGGAATAGCCCGGTCAAAATAAAAAGAGAGATACGGCAGGCCCGGCGGCGGCAAAATAAAAACCATATCTAAAAACATACACATGAAAAAATTATTGATCTTTTCTTTGGTTGTCGCGTCGCTTGCTTGCAGCAAGAATAAACGTGACGAAACGCTTGTAATGTGGTACGATTCCCCCGCAACCGAATGGGTCGAAGCGCTCCCGCTCGGCAACGGACGACTCGGCGCCATGGTGTTCGGCGGTACCGAATCGGAATTGATACAACTCAACGAAGAAACTTTATGGGCGGGAGGTCCCGTGGACCCGAATCCGAATCCGGAAGCCGTAAAATATCTGCAACCCGTACGTAAAGCATTGTTTGATAACAACTACGCTTTAGCGGAAGAGCTTTGCAAAAAAATGCAAGGTTACTACACCGAATCCTATGCTCCGTTGGGAGACTTAGCCATCTCTCAAAAATTTAAAGGAGAAATTTCCGACTATCGTAGAGAGCTGGATCTCAACACAGCCGTTGCCTCGACAACGTTTTCAGCAGGAAATACGAATTTTTCGCGGGAAATTTTCGTATCGGAACCGGATCAAGTAATCGTCATAAAATTTAAGGCCGATCAAAAAGAAGCATTGAATTTCGATGCCGTCGTCGGCAGCCAACTTAAATCTTCATTGAACATCGTTGGAAACAATACCTTGGTTATCGACGGCAAAGCGCCTGCCCATGCCGATCCCGATTATCTCGGCGACACTCCCGAACCAATTGTATATAAAGATGACGAAGGTATGAGATTTCGCATGACATGCCGCATCATCAACAAAGACGGAACCGTTTCGGCCGACCAAGCCGGATTGCACCTACAAAATGCAACCGAAGCAGTGCTCGTATTGTCGGCCGCCACAAGTTTTAACGGATTCGACAAACATCCGTACCGCGAAGGACGCAACGAAAAAGCCGTAGCCGATAATTTTCTGAATAAAGCTTCGGCCAAAGAATATAAAAAATTAAAAAAAGAACACATCGAAGATTACCGCAAGTACTTCACCCGAGTGGATTTTGATCCCAACAATGCCAAAACGGCAGAGATCCCGACAAAATCCCTTTCGAAACGTCTCGATGATTATCTTGCAGGTAAAGACGATCCTGCCTTGGAACGATTGTATTTTCAGTTCAACCGCTATTTGCTCATATCAAGTTCGCGCCCGGGAGGCATTGCGAATAACTTACAAGGTATCTGGAACAAAGATTTGCGTCCGCCTTGGAGCGCCAACTACACCACCAACATCAACCTGCCGATGAATTACTGGCCGGCGGAAGTATCCAATCTTGCCGAGATGCACGAACCCATGTTAAAACAAATAAAAAACATGTCGAAAACGGGTGCCGCCACCGCTCGTAACTTTTATAACATGAACGGCTGGTGCCTGCACCACAATTCCGATATATGGGCGCAAACCAATCCCGTGGGCAATCACGGGACTTGCGCACCGGTCTGTGCCAACTGGATGGTAGGAGGAGCGTGGGTGTCGCAACATCTGTACGAACACTATCGTTTCGGAGGCGACACCGAATATCTGAAGAATTTTGCCTATCCCATCATGAAAGGAGCCGGGGAATTTCTCGCTGAATGGCTCATCGAAGATAACCAAGGCCGCCTCATAACCGCCCCTTCCACCTCACCCGAAAATTTCTTCCTCGACTCCGACAACAACAGAAGACAAGTTGCCGTAGCCGCCACCTGCGATATGGTCTTAATTTGGGATTTATTCACAAACCTTATAGAAGCATCGGAAATACTCGGTATCGATGAAGAGTTCCGCCGGATGTTGATCGAAAAACGTTCCCGACTTTATCCCCTCCAAGTTGGATCGAGAGGACAATTACAGGAATGGTTGGTTGATTTTAAAGAAGCCGAACCGCACCACCGGCACATGTCTCACATGATAGGACTGCACCCCGGGAGACAAATATCACCGTTGACCACGCCCGACTTGGCAAAAGCTTGTCGCAAAACCATAGAACTGCGCGGAGACGACGGTACCGGATGGGCGCTCAGCTGGAGAATAAATTTATGGGCCAGATTGCTGGAAGGAGATCGGGCGTATACTCTATTCCGAAATCTTTTACGCGTTACCGACAACAATGTTTTGAGTTACGGACCCGGCGGAGGAAGCTATCGAAATCTGCTATGCGCCCACCCGCCGTTTCAAATAGACGGCAACTTCGGCGGTCTCGCCGGAGTCTGCGAAATGTTGTTGCAAAGCCACATGGAGGAAATTCATCTTTTGCCGGCATTACCGTCCGTCTGGAAAATCGGAAGCATCAAAGGATTGCGTGCGAGAGGAGGTTTCGAAGTCAATATGAAATGGGCGGACAATCAATTGGAAAGGGCCGAAATATTCTCGTCGCTCGGCAAAGAGTGTACGATTAGGACAAATATACCCGTAACAATTAAAGACGTAAAATACGTTACTAAAGAACATATTTCCGACGGAAAAACATATTATCTCACCACATTTAGTTCACAAAAAGGAAATCGTTACCTCGTAACTCCGAAAACAAATCGAAATAAAAGCTCATAACTCCGAAAATCGAAAAAACGCAGGCAATTTCAAATGTTTATAAAAACTCGGTATTGTCAGCTATAAATATAGTTAACAATACCGATTTTACAACCGACCGTTCGCTATTCGCTTTTTCCGAACAATGCCTTAAATAATTGTTCCACCTTGTCCACAAATACAGGTTGAACGGACAACGAGGCAACATCAATGCCTTTGCGATTGGCGCCCGCAACAAAAATTTTGGAAAATCCCAATTTCTGCGCTTCGCGTATCCGTTGTTCGATACGGCTCACCGGACGTATTTCGCCCGATAAACCCACTTCGCCGGAAAAACAATAGCGGTGACTTACGGGCATATCGATGTTGGACGACATGATGGCTGCTATTACCGCCAAATCGATGGCGGGATCGTCTACTTTTAAACCGCCCGCAATATTGAGAAATACGTCTTTGGCGGAAAGTTTGAATCCGGCACGTTTCTCAAGGACGGCCAGCAACATGTTCAATCGTCGTCCGTCGAATCCCGTACACGAGCGTTGCGGTGTTCCGTATACGGCCGAACTGACCAATGCCTGTACTTCGATTAGGAACGGACGAATACCGTCAATCGTGGCGCCGATGCCGATGCCGCTTAATCCTTCGTCGTGGGTCGTGATCAATATTTCCGACGGATTGCTTACTTCACGCAATCCGTTACCGCGCATTTCGAAAATACCCAATTCGGAAGTCGAACCGAATCGATTTTTTAAAGAGCGAAGGATACGGTACACGTGGTTATGATCACCTTCAAACTGTAAAACCGCATCCACGATATGTTCCAAAACTTTGGGCCCTGCCAACATTCCGTCTTTGGTGATGTGTCCGATTAAAAATACGGAAGTATGCGTGGCTTTGGCAAATTTGAGCAATGCGGCGGTGCCTTCGCGAATCTGCGACATGCTTCCTGCCGAAGATTCGATGGTTTGCGTGCCGATGGTCTGAATAGAGTCGATAAAAAGCATATCGGGCTTTATTTCTTTACAATAAGCCAAAATATTCTCCAATGAAGTTTCGTTCAGAAAAAGACAAGTATCATCTTTCCCTCCGATACGTTCGGCCCGCAGTTTTATTTGTTGAAGACTTTCCTCGCCCGAAACATACAGTATCGTTCGGTCTGTCGATTGTAAGGCCACTTGCAACGCCAATGTAGATTTTCCGATACCCGGTTCGCCGCCGAGAAGTACCAATGACCCGGGAACCAATCCACCGCCCAACACTCTGTTTAATTCCTCGTTGCGCGTATCGATTCGCAAATGGTCAACGGCGGATATTTCGGACAGCTTCTGCGGTCGCGATCTTTCTTCCGCTTCGTATATTGTCGGTTTCGAGGACTTCTTTTCCGTAGGTTCTTCAATATATGTGTTCCATTCTCCGCATGCGGGACAACGGCCGATCCATTTGGACGATTCGGCACCGCAATTTCTGCAAAAAAAGGTGGTTTTGAGTTTGGACATTTTCAAGAATAAAAATTAATGGTCGAAACGTTTGTGTCGGATGCTATTCATGTTTGCAAAATCCGATTTTCGATTCCAAAAGTAATCATTTTTTCTCCGTTGAAGGGAAACAGTTAAGAACAAAAAACCGGATGCGGGAAAACAGCATCCGGTTTTTTCGGTATTTACATATTGTTTAAAGCACCAACATCGCATCGCCGTACGATCCGAAACGATATTTTTCTTTAACGGCCAATTCATAAATATCCATTAATCGATCATAACCCGTAAACGCCGATGCCATCATCATCATGGTCGACATGGGCAAATGAAAACTGGATACCAAACATGTCGGCACACTTATTTCGTAAGGAGGAAAAATAAACTTATTGGTCCAACCGTCTGCCGGTTTCAACATTCCGGATGTGGATACGGAACTTTCCAAGGCACGAAGAACGGTTGTCCCGACGGCGCAAATTTCCGATTTGCGTTCCTTGGCCGCATTCACTATATTGGTGGTTTCTTCGGAAATAAACATTTGTTCGGAATCCATTTTGTGCTTGGTGAGATCTTCCACATCCACGCTGCGGAAATTCCCCAAGCCCATGTGAAGTGTTATTTCCGTTTGCTCGATTCCTTTTATTTCAAAACGTTTCAGCAATTCTCTGCTAAAGTGTATTCCGGCGGTAGGTGCGGCAACGGCCCCTTCGTGTTTGGCAAAAATCGTCTGATAACGCTCTTTATCTTCGGGAACGACTTCACGTTTGATAAATTTCGGCAACGGAGTTTGTCCCAATGAATACAAGGTCGATTTGAATTCTTCATAACTTCCGTCGAACAGAAAGCGCAACGTACGTCCGCGCGAGGTGGTGTTATCGATTACTTCGGCCACCAATGTGTCGTTATCACCGAAATAGAGTTTATTACCGATGCGTATTTTCCGGGCGGGATCAACCAAAACATCCCACAGCCGTTGTTCGGGATTCAATTCGCGCAAAAGAAAAACTTCTATCTGTGCTCCGGTTTTTTCCTTATTGCCATATAAACGAGCGGGAAATACTTTGGTATTATTGAAAACCATCACATCGCCTTCGTTAAAATAGTCAATGATATCTTTGAAGACACGATGTTCGATATGATCATATTGGCGATTGATGACCATCAACCGCGATTCATCTCTGTTGGGAGCCGGAAATTTGGCAATAAGTTCCGAAGGAAGGTGGTATTTATACTGTGAAAGCCTCATGGTTGGTTATGGTTACGGTATCTTTATAAAAATATGAGAAATATATTCCGAATATTACATTTTTAAAATAATTTGTTCAAACAATTCGAGCGACATGGCTTTATCGGCCCGGAATTCGCCGATTGCCGTTCTGCGAAGCCCGATCAAACAAGCTCCGCTTCCGTTGACTGTTCCGATATCACGTGCAAGTGCACGAATATAGGTGCCTTTACTGCAACGAACCCTTATTTCCGCAAACGGCAATTCGAATCGAATAATCTCCAACTCGCTGATTGTTATCGCTTGAGGAGGTAATTCGAGATCGGATCCTTTTCGCGCAAAAGTATAAGCCCGTTTCCCCTGCAAATTCTTTGCCGAAAATAACGGCGGAATTTGTTGCGTTTCACCGACAAAAGTTTGAAGCGATTTTTCAAACGATTCGCGTGTGATATGTTCCGTCGGAAAAACGGCATCCGTTTCGGTTTCGAGATCAAATGAAGGGGTGGTGCGTCCCAATTCGATGGTTGCCGCATATTCCTTGTCTGCATCCATCCATTCGTTAATACGTTTGGTAGCTTTCCCCGAACAAATAATCATCAAACCCGTAGCCAGCGGATCAAGCGTTCCCGCATGACCTACTTTCAGCTTTTTTATATTCAATTTATGCGTTATCAAATTACGGCATTTTCGTACCACATCAAATGAGGTCCACCATAAAGGTTTATCAATTAAAACAACCCGGCCGTCGATAAAGTTTTCGGGACGGGAAGTGCCGGGATGAAACAAAGGAACCGAAATCTCGTGTTGCTGCATCCTTATGCCGATAATTGCCAAATAAGTACCGCCGTTCCGACAATGGCGCAATAAACGGCAAAATAAACCAGTTTTCCTTTTTTTACCAGATTAATCATCCACGAGCAAGCAATGTACCCCGAAACAAAAGCTGCCGCAAAACCCGTCAGCAACGACAAAGTCGATATGCCGGATGTCGAAGCGGAGAATTCACCTTTCATCAAATCGAGAAAACATTCCCCGAGAATCGGCGCCAACACCATCAAGAAAGAGAACTTGGCAACTGCATCTTTTTTGTCGCCCAATAAGATCCCCGTTGAAATGGTTGTTCCCGAACGAGATAATCCCGGTAATACGGCAATGGCTTGGGAAATACCGATGATGATGGCATCCCAAAAAGTTATTTTTTCTTTTTGACGAGGCTTGGCGTAATAAGCAAAAGTCAACAATGCGGCCGTTACCAATAACATGGCGCCTACGATCATCAAACCGTCCGCAAAAACTTCCTCGACGGCATCTTTAAAAAAGACACCAACGATTCCGACGGGAACGGCAGAAATAATCAATTTGGCAATAAATTGCGTTTCGTCATTCCATTTAAATTTGAAAAGTCCCGACAATAACGTTCCGATTTCTTTGCGTAGCACGACAATGGTGCTGAGAACGGTGGCCGCATGCACGGCAACGGTAAACATTAAATTATTGGTCACTTTAACACCCAACAATGCCGAACCTATTTGTAAATGTCCGCTGCTGCTCACCGGCAAAAACTCGGTCAATCCTTGTACTATGCCCAAAATAAGAGCTTCTATCCAAGTCATAATGATGAAAATATAAAAAATTGTGCAAATTTAAACCAAATAATTCTATTCGCATGATATTTTATCGGTCGACAACGATCTTTTTCGACATGTTATTTTTAGAATTCGAAAAATATTTTTTCAACTATTTGGTATCTTTGAGATGAACTCTGTGTAATTTTTTTACTTTTTTTGATTTATTGTTCATTATTTTTTTTATTTTTGCAACTATGTTTTAGTATCTTTATTTTTACTGTTCCTAAAATTACGGCCTATGGTAAATGAATTATAAGAAAAAACCTCAAAATTATCGCATTCCCCAAGCGACTTAATTTTAATTGTGAAAGATTTATCCGATATGAACTACATAAAGTCGGATATTGTAAAAAACAAAAAAATCAATAATTATGAGAATTTTTAACAATGTCGGGATACTTGATTCCCGGATATTTTCAACAAAGCTATGTAAAACGATGAAAATCGTGGTTGTATTTGTTTCCTTGTGTTTGATAAATTTATTTGCCGGCGGGTCCGACTTGTTCGGGCAAGGTATTTCCGTCAGCGGTAATATTACTGATATGAACGGAGATTTTATGCCGGGGGTAAATGTTCAAATTAAAGGAACGACGACGGGAACCGTTTCCGATGCAAGCGGTAACTTCAGAATATCCGTTCCCGGCGACGCATCTGTATTGGCCTTTTCATTTATAGGTTTCAAGACCCAAGAAGTGCCAGTTGGCGCGCAACGAGTCTTTAACATTGTGATGGAAGAAGAACAAATGGAAATAGACGAAGTGGTGGTGGTGGCATACGGTACCGCCAAGAAAAAAGACTTGACGGGATCTATCGGTACGGTAGATACCAAAATGCTTGTCGCACAATCGACTTCCACATTGACCAAATCGTTGGAAGGTGCTGTTCCGGGGCTTCAAGTTTCGTCTGTTGACGGACAACCGGGTACGGACATGGCAATTCGTATTCGTGGTATCGGTACTGCCAGCCAAGATTATGCAAATCCTTTATTTGTGGTGGACGGAGTGGCATACAGCGCCACAGAGAAAAATATTTTTACCACCATCAATTCCAAAGATGTGGAGTCGATGGTTATCTTGAAAGATGCCGCATCAACCGCATTGTACGGGGCCCGTGGAGCCAATGGCGTGATCGTGATTACCACCAAAAAAGGGAGACAAGGCAAAGCTGTGGTGAATTTCGAAGGCAGATGGGGGATCAATATGGCCGGTACGGGAGCTTATCCCAAAACGTTGGACAGTGACGTCAACCGAAAAATGGAATATGCTTGGAGATCCATATACAATCAAATACGTTACGGGACTGATACCAAATGGACCACTAATGTTAATAATCCGAATTTCACCCATGATGAGGCAGCCCAATTGGCAAGTAAACATTTGTTTAATTATAACGGCAGTTACAATTCCGCAAGTATGGGAGGGAACCGGAACGAGTTAGGGAACTATTTGCTTTACACCGTTCCCGGAATAGCAGATCCCAGTAACCTCACTGTTACCGGTAACAGTGCAACCTTAAATAATGTCTATTTGGTGGGCACGGACGGAAAAATTAATCCTCAAGCCAAGTTGCTTTTCCATGATGAATGGCGGGATTATTTTTTCGAAAAAAAGTTCCGTCAAGAATATAACATATCCGCTTCCGGTGCTACCGAAAAAATCAATTATTACGTATCTGCCGGTTATTTGCAGGATCCTTCCTATTTGTTGGGATCTAAATATGAAAAGTACAACATACGTTCCAACATTAATGCCGAAATTTTTAAATGGTTAAAAGCCGGAGTGAACACATCTTACGGGCACCGTGTGGTACAATCCTTGGCAACCCGTTGGGGCCGTAATCCGGGCGACGTGCAAGAAAACTTGGTCTCTTGGTTGTATGAAGGCAATACTACGGCAACCGCTTGGCGTTACGATGAAAACGGGAACATTCTACGCGACCCCGTTACCGACGAAAAATTGACGAACGATCGTC
>JAVBNP010000243.1:0-6756 GCA_031551455.1 Bacteroidales bacterium
ATGTCAGTTATCGTAGCTGAATGGACCAGCATTGCTTTAGACTTATCGGCATATAGTTTTACTCATGATTTGAACACCTATTATAAATACAATGCACGTCCTGATGAACCCTCGGTTTTGAAAATGAAATTGGTTCGCGGAGGTTCATGGAAAGATATCGAATATTACCTGCAGGTAAGCACGCGCGCTTACGAATATCAAGACACCGCATCATCGTATATCGGATTCAGATGCTTACGCGATTACTTGGGTAATTCGGTACGATAAAAAAGTATGTAATAAAGAGTAAAAATTTTAAATAAAATAACATTAAAAATTAATATTATGGGTCTTGGAGAATTAACACAAAGTTCCGGCTGGAAAAAATTTATGGCCAAATTATATGGTTTGGGTGCATCAGTGGTTATTGTCGGTGCATTGTTTAAAATACAACACTGGCCGGGAGCCGGCATCATGCTTACTATCGGATTGTGTACGGAAGCCATTATATTCTTCTTTTCGGCTTTCGAACCGCTGCACGAAGAACTGGATTGGACGTTGGTGTATCCCGAATTGGCCGGTATGACTGATCCCGATGAATTGGAAGGAGCTAAAGAAATATCGAAAAGTTCCGGAGCATTGGAAAGATTCGATGATTTGATGGGCGGTTTGGGCGGAATTGATCCTACGGTGATCAAAAGTTTGAATAGTTCCTTCGATAAATTGAATATGACGGCTGCGGGTATTTCCGATGTATCGCAAGCTACCGCAGCTACCGGTAAATATGTACAGAATGTATCGGCTGCCGCCGATGCGGTCGGCAGTTTATCGACGACATTCCAACAAACAGCTGCCGGGTTGCAACAATCGGCAAGTGCCATCAATAATTCTTCGGCAGCCATGACTGCCATCAGCGACAGCAGCAGAGGTTATGCGGCTCAATTGGACGGAATGAACAAAAATCTTTCTGCCCTTAATGCGGTATATGAACTGCAATTGCGTGGAACCAATGATCACCTGCAAAAATCGCAAGCCGTTTACGGAAGCATGGAGCAAATGTTGAGCGATATGAAATCTTCGGTTGAAGAAACACATCGTTACCGTGAAGAAATGGCCAATCTGAACAGGAATCTTGCCAGCTTGAATACCATTTACGGTAACATGTTGTCGGCAATGAATGTAAGAGGTTAATTTATTGATTGATCATAAACTAACATCATAAAAATATGGCTCACGGTAAAGAAACACCGAGGCAAAAGATGATCGGGATGATGTATTTGGTGCTGACTGCGATGTTGGCGCTGAATGTGTCGGCAGACATCCTCAACGCTTTTGTCCTCGTGGATGACGGGTTGGTAAAGACAACCGCGAATTTTGTGGCTAAAAACGAATCGGCATACGGTATATTTGATGCGCAAATGGATAAGAGCGCTGCCAAGGTAGGACCTTTTCGAGATAAAGCATATAGCGTAAAAGATATGGCCGACCAGTTGGCATATGATATTCAGCAATTGAAAGCCGAAATTGTCAAACTTTGCGACGGGAATGATGCCGAAGCACTCACTCCCACCGAATGGGTTATCGGTTCTAAAAGGGAAAAGAAATCGACTTTCAATATAGAGGATGCATTGATTGCCGCAAAGGACAATACAGATAAACCCGCTCAATTCATGATTAATGAAAAGAACGGAGCCGAACTGAAAAGTAAGATTATTGCCTACAGGGAGCATCTTGTTTCGTTAACCAGTAATCCACACATTCAGAATGCGATTAAGGAAGCATTGAACACTGATGATCCTCCGGCAGCTAAGGATGGTACTGTACAAACTTGGGAATCGAGTCACTTCGAACATAAGCCTATGGTTGCGGTGATTACCATGATGTCAAAATTGCAAAGCGATGTGCGTAATGCCGAAGCCGATATCATACAAAATTTGTTGTCACAAATTGATGCAAGCGATACCAAGGTAAATAAATTGGAAGCCATCGTGTTGCCTAAATCAAGTTATGTTTTGAGAGGTAATGAATATGAAGCTCGGATTTTATTAGCGGCATACGACAGTTTGCAAAAGCCTCAAATATTCATCGGTCCGTACAAAAAGACGGAAACGGGATATGCAATGGTGGGCGATCCCAAACCCTTGCAATACGACGCACAAGGAAGAGCGATTTACAGAAGTTCGGGTACATCAGTAGGCAATTTCACCTTGCAGGGATTGTTGCAAATGCCCGGCCCCGACGGTATCGTGAGCTATCCGTTCACAACCGAATACCAAGTGGGCGAAGCGAGCGCCGTTATCTCGGCAACCAAGATGAACGTGTTTTACATCGGCGTGGATAATCCGGTCAGTGTTTCCGTTTCGGGCGTTCCCGGCGATAAAATCAGTGCAAGCATGACCCAAGGTTCTTTGAAAAGAGCCGGTGGTGATTGGATTGCCGTAGTTGATCCCAATGCCAAGGGAATCAGTAAAGTTACGGTATCGGCCAATATTAACGGTCAGAATCGCGTTATGGGAAGTATGGATTTTCGTATCAAAACGATTCCGAATCCCGTTGCAAAAGTTGCCGGAAAAATCGGCGGCAGGATCGACAAGGCTACCTTAACCGCACAAATAGTGGTGTTGGCGGAAATGGAAAATTTCGATTTCGACTTGAAGTTTAACGTAACCGAATTCAGCGTATCCGCTGTCGTAAAAGGATTTACGCAAACAAAACTGGCAAAAGGAGCACGTATTACCGATGAACAAAAGATTTTGCTCAACGGTTTAACCAAAGGAGCCAAAGTTTACTTTGATGATATTAAGGCGGTAGGTCCCGACAAAAGGACAAGGGAGTTACCTGCCATAGGTTTCACGATTGATTAATATTAAGCAAGTTTTTATATGAAGCGCATAAGCGGTATTTTATTGGGATTGAGCCTGTTGGGAATAGTTGGTTCACTTTCGGCGCAAACGGCTGACAAGAATGATACAGCCCTCACGGTACGCGATTACAAATTGGAAGTTTACGAAAAGGAAAACATTCCTTTCAAGAAACCGATTCCTTACGCGTACGTTCGAGAGGCAGACGTAATGTTCGAAAAAATCGTTTGGCGGATGGTCGACCTGCGCGAAAAACGAAATTTACCCTTGTTTTACCCTACCGCCAATATCGGCAGCCGGGTCAATTTGGTTAATCTTTTGTTGAAGGGCGTCGAGAGTGGTGAAATCACTGCTTATGCTACCAACGATCCCAATAACGAGTTTGTTCGCGCAATGGGTAAAGAAGAACTCAATGCTCAGTTCGGCGCGAAACAAGACACCATCATGGTTGCCAACGAAGAAGGTGAAATGGTGCAAATGGTGAGAAATGTGGAACGTAGAACCGATGAAGTCAAAAAACTTTTGATCAAGGAAAAGATTTATTTCGATAAGAAGCATTCCGTTCTCAATCGCGTTGTTATCGGTATTTGCCCCATTCGGGTTTTCGTGAGAGACAGTGCCGATCCGGATTCGCCTCCCGAAATGGCGCAAACCATGTGGGTGTACATGCCCGAAGCACGAAATGTGTTGGCCCGTCATCCGGTATTTAATCGTTTCAACGATGCACAAAACATCTCATTTGATGATTTTTTCATGCAAAATCGCTACGAGGGGCATATTTATGCAATCTCCAACGTGTATAACAACCGTTTGATCAGCGAATATGCGGCAGGACTTGACGCGTTGTATGAAGCGCAGCGAATCGAAACCGAAATATTCGATTGGGAGCAAGACCTGTGGGAATATTAATCGATTAAGGTATTTTAAAAATGAAAGTGCGGCTTCGGTCGCACTTTTTTTGTTTATATGTGAATCGGAATTATGTCGATCAACCGAAAAGTATTTTTGATTTTTGATGGATAATCGATAATTTTGGAAATCTCTGGAAATGCAACATAGGTCATGAGTAAAGGGTTGATACCAACGAATCGTAACCAAAATCAAATAAAATTTTCTTACTACATAAATAAAAAACATAAACGATGAACAGAAGAACATTAATAAAACAAGTGGGTTTGGCAACATCGGGACTGATATTGACTCAATCCGAGGCGGCGTCTCGGATAATTATGCGGAATTCTATATCCGATAATTTTTTATCAAATCAAGTTGGTGACTTAAATATCGTTTCTCCCGTCGATCATGGTGGTGCGTTGGTTAATCCCGATATGGGATGGACCTTGCATTTTTATTCCAACAGTATAACTAATTACGGTTCTCAATTGGAGCCGTCCGATACACTTGATGATTTTCCGGGTTTAAGCACCGTTTATCTTCGTCTGCCATGGTCGTTTATTGAACCGCAAAAAAATAAATTTATGTGGGAAACGGTGGATACACCTGCGCAAAAGTGGATCGATAAAGGAAAACGAATCGCATTTCGAATTTCTGCTACCGAAAGTTGGCTGTATTATGCGACTCCGAAATGGGTGTTCGATGAAGGCGTTACGGGTTACGAGGCCGGTCGCGAGACACGACTCCTTGAACCGGATTATGGAGATCCTCTGTTTCTTGAGTACGTGGAAAATTTTGTTCGAACGATGGCTGAGCGTTACGATGGAAACCCTAACGTGGCTTTTGTCGACGTCGGGCATTTCGGCATGTGGGGCGAAGGTCATACGGTATCCACTACGCCGCAACACGGCAAATCGTGGGATATTGAAATTCAAAAGAAACATATTGATATCTATTGCCGACATTTCAAAAGGACATTATTGTGCATCTCCGATGATTATGCGGGGCATGACTTACGCGGCGATCGATTCCCGATCATGGATTATGCTTTTTCTCGCGGAGTTACCATGCGAGATGACAGCATTTTGGTCTCCAAAAGTCCCGAACATTGGTATCATGCCGAGATGGCGCAATTATTTTGGCCAACACTACCCGTGATATTGGAACACGAACATTACGGACTTTCCGCACGAAGAGGTAATTGGAACGGAGATCTCTTGGTTCAATCCGTTGAAGATTATCATGCTTCTTACATGTCCATTCATTGGTGGCCGAGAGAGTTTTTGGAAAAAAATCGAAGTTTCGTCGACCGAATCAATCAACGAATAGGATATCGCCTTCAATTACGTACGTTGAAATGGCCGCAAAAGGTCAAACTCGGAGAAGAATTTGTCATTTGGTCCGAATGGAGTAACGCGGGAGTTGCTCCGTGTTACGGCGGCGGATTTCCGTGCTTTACCTTGAAGGACGAAAAAGGCGGCATTGTTTCCGTGATGGTTGACAATACGTTGGATCTAAAAGCATTGCCGACGGATAAACCCGGCAAGGCCTCTCCGGCGGTAGCAACATCAAGCTTTACCATAGCCCCTTCTTTTGCCGATCGTTCCGGGAATTTTTTCCGGGCATGCAAGGCGGGAATATATGATCTATATGTTTCGTTGGGAAAAAAGGATGGTACTCCGCTTTACGAGCTTCCGTATAAAAATTCGGACGGAAAGAAAAGATACAAAATGGGGCAAATTATTGTTGAGGAAAGATAGGTCCGATTGAAAATCAAATCAAAAGATAAACGGTGAGCGAAATTGATAAGATTTCGCTCATCATAATAGTGAATTGTTTTCGACTTCGGGAAAAGGTTGTTCGCCGGCAAATAATCCGTTCGAAAAATTCGGGCGATAATGTTGCGAACTTTCCAATTCCTGTATCCAACCTTTACGAAATCCCAGTCGGTGGAATTCTTCTACTACCCGAGCGTATTCTCGAGCGTGAAGCGTACGATTTAATTCGGGAAATTCATCGATTTCGAACGGTGGAAAATATTGCGACATCAGCGAAACATGAACCGACGTGGATAATTCTTCGGCAATCATGCGGAGTACTTTGATGCTTTGATCCGTTAAACCGGGTAAAACCAAATGACGTATGATCAAACCCGACTCTGCCAAGCCCGTGGCATCGTCTGTCAGCAACGGAGACCCTTTTTGCCGATACATTTCTTTGATTGCTTTCATGGCTGTTTCGGGATAATCGGCAACATCCGACAACCGTCTGGCCAACGAAGCATCGCCGTATTTAAAATCGGGCAAATAAATATCGATTTTTCCCTCCAAAAGCCGCAATGTTTCGGGATGATCATAACCGTTGCTATTGTACACGAAAACGGGATTGATTCCGGATTGTTTGATGCAATCCATGATTTCGATGATTTGAGGAACATAATGAGAAGGAGAAACAAATCCCACCCTGTTTTCGCAAGCGGGTAATATCCGAATAATTTCTTCGGCAACTTCTTTCGGGGTCATTTCCCGTGAAGACACCGTTTCCGTATTTCGACTGATTTCACGGTTTTGGCAGTATATACACTGTATGTTACAACGCGCGAAAAAAACATTGCAAATTCCCCGTTGTCCGCTGATAGCAGGTTCTTCACCCGTATGTCGGCAAACGATAGCTACGGAACAAGGTATACCCGAACGACAATAACCCGTCGGACCTAAGCCACGATCGGCTCCGCAACCGCGGGGGCAAACATTGCAAAAACGGGAAATCATTTGTTTTTCGGAATATCGTGTTTTGATCGTCGAATCACAAGCATGTTTCAATCAAATTCGACGTAAAGGTATTGCAAAATGAAAATTGTCCATATTATTCCGTTTATCAAAGATAAATTTTATTGTTTTTTCGGTACACGTATTTCTTTCGGTATGTACCGGAATATGGGATCAAAGCGATATATTTGCCGTACATTAATCACATAAAGTTTCATGATGATGACAACCGAGGAAAAAGTATTGGAAGCCAT
>JAVBNP010000217.1:0-31844 GCA_031551455.1 Bacteroidales bacterium
GACGAGCGCCTATAAGCACAACAATAGAGACGACTTTGAAGCCGGCTGCTATCGTTTTTAAATATTTGGTTCTGACTACCATAATATCATTATTTAGCGCTCAAAATTATATCTTTAAAGTTGGTTTTTAAAATTTATTGCCTTATTTTTTACATATTTGATGAAAAATATGCATATTTTTCATCAAATATTATCAATATATTGCTACTATTTTATCCCATTATTAAATTTTATCGCCATATTCTTTTCTTTATTGATGAAAATTTTGCCATATTTTTGTCTATTTGGATGAAAATATGGCAATTTTTTCGTCAACGAAATTTCAAATAACTTATTGTCAAATAAATATCCTCTTGCCATTTACCATACCTATTGGGTTTTTGAAAACCCGATAGGTATCTATATTATCATTGACTCATCTCCAACGAAATAATACTACCCGGCGAGGCTTTGCTTCCGGGCGCTATCGATTGCGAAGTTACACGGCCTCGTCCGCGAACGGAAACCCGCAATCCCCTTTCTTCCAACAGAAAAAGCGCATCTTTCAAACCCATATCCGTTACGTTGGGAACGAGATTTTTTTCGAGCGTTCGCTTTTTCAATTCCACTTGCTTGTCGCCGCCGGTTGCGCTCACCCATTCGCTTTTCGGATTTTCCTTGCCTGTGGGGATTTTCAACTCTTTGAGCACATAATTCAAATCGCCGTACGAACCCGATTTCGAATACGGAATGTCGGCCAACACGCCGCGCTTTTCGGGTTTCAGCACTTCGTGCATGTCCGGATCGGCTGCATATACCTTGTCGGCGATTTCGCGAAACACGGGCGCCGACACTGCTCCGCCGCCGTATCCGTTAACCGTTGGCGCATAAATACTCACGATGCACGAATATTTCGGCCGATCGGCGGGAAAATACCCGACAAACGACGCGTAATATTTCCGATCGCCTTTGTAACCATACTTTTCGTTGGCCACCTGCGCCGTTCCCGACTTTCCCGCAATGGGATACAAATCGGTTTTGATGCGCTTGGCCGTGCCGTATTCCACCACTGCTTCCATCATCTTTTTTACTTTGCGGATGGTCGATGCCGACGCAATCGACGACTTGATCACCTCCGGCTCAAATGTTTGCTCCGTCGATCCGTGACGGCTCAATTGCTTGACGAATCGCGGTTTCACCATCTTTCCGTCATTGGCCACCGCATTATAAAATGTCAACACTTGAATCGGCGCCAAGCGAACTTCGTATCCGTAAGCCATCTGCGTCAGCGATAATCCCGACCAATATTTGTTCGTGGGGTATTTGATATCGGGATCGCCTTCGCCGCTCAGTTCCAAACCGAGTTTTTGATTCAGATTCATGCTGTACAGGCGATCGATGAATTGCTTCGGCTTGTCTTTGTAATATTTACTGATGATTTTGGTGACGCTGATGTTCGACGAATGCGCAAAAGCCTTTTCGACCGTCAACCAACCGATCGTTTCGCGCCGACCGTCGTCGTGCACCCGTTTGCCGTAATAAAACACCGCGCCGGCAGTTCCGTTGTCCACCGAATCCGTCGGCTGAATATATCCGTCCTCGAACGCCGCCATGTACGACATCAACTTGAAGGTCGACCCCGGCTCGATCGATTCGCCGAGCGCGTAATTGTACAATTCGCGATAATCGCCGTATTCGTTCTTGCCGAGGTTCACAATGGCTTTCACTTCGCCCGTGGCGACTTCCATCACCACCGCCGTCCCGTGATGCGCGTTGTGATACTGCAATCGGCGACGAAGGCTCATCTCGGCCACGTCCTGTATGTTGATATCGATGGTCGACACCACATCGCCGCCATCTTTCGGCTCGGCCGAATTGATTCCGTTAACGGGCATCAACGCGCCGCCCGAAAGTTTCTGCATCACGCCCACACCGCGTTCGCCACGCAAATAAGTATCAAAAGCGCCTTCCAACCCCGGATAATTTCCACCGGGATCCTTGTACAAATAACCGATGGTACGTGCGGCCAATCCGCCGTTGGGCAGTTTACGAATGTTTTCCTGCACGGCGATGAGTCCGCCTTTATTGGGTCCGAGCCGAAAAATCGGAAATTTCTTGATCGCCTTCAAATCGATGTAATCTACCCGACTGTCGATGAGAAAGTAACGTTTGCCCTGCTTTCGCGCCTCGGTAATCTCCCTTTTGTACATCGAGGCGGGCTTCTTACCCAACAGTTTCGACAAACAAAGCGCGAGTGAATCGATTTTCGCGTTGAACATTTCGTCGGTCAATCCCGCGGCGCGCGTGTCCATTCTGATTTCGTACGACGGAAGTGAAGTAGCCAACAATCGCCCGTCGCCGGCCAAAATGTCGCCGCGATTCGGTTCGATAATGATGTCTTTCAAGCTGATCTTTTCCATCATCTTTTTCAACTCGGCGCCTTCAGCAACTTGGGTGTAAACTATCTTTCCGATAATGGCCACAGACATGGTCAATACCGCAAAATAGACGATTCCCACACGAAATAATATGTCTTTCTTGACCGACACCTTATCATTTTTGATTGATGATTTTCGATTTCTGATTTTGACGCTCGAAGGCAATCGAAAATCAAAAATCAAAAACGGAATTACTTTTCAATTTTCAACGGAGGTTGCACCGACTCCTGCAAATCCAACTTATTGTTCTTCACCATTTGAATGACAATCGATTGCCGACTCACGTACATCAATTCGGCGGCGGTGGTGATCGATTCGGCACGCAAATCTTTCACTTCCGACTGCAAATCGGTCATCGCGCGCGCCACTTTTTCGGCGTGGTAACGATTTCCGATGTATACGATTCCCAAGAAAGTAAGCCAAATGATGAACCCGATGTTTTTCAGAATGATGCCGCGCGTCAGCAACGAGCCGTTGAGGATGTCGCGAACGGAGCGTCCTTTCAGTTCGTCGCTTTCTTTCTTGCTGTCGACAAATTCTATATTTTTTTGCTTGCTCACTATTTTTAATTCAATGATTATGTTTTCTTGGAAGACCTATCGGGTTTTCAAAACCCAATAGGTCGGCAAACGAACAAACCTATTAGGTCTTAAAGACCTGATAGGTTTTAAAAAAAAATATTTTTGATTTGATGACTTTTCAATTGATTTAAAACTCAAAAATTATCGGCGATTCGTTCCCCGATCCTCAGTTTTGCACTACGTGCGCGGCTGTTGGCTTCGATTTCCCCGTCCGACGGAACGATCACTTTGTTGTTTACTTGACGGAACGGGACTTTTACGTTGCCGTAAATATCTTTTTCCGCTTCGCCTTCGAACATGCCGTTGCGGAAAAAATTCTTCACCAAGCGGTCTTCCAGCGAATGATACGTAATCACGGCCAATCGCCCGCCCGCATGCAGCAACTCGACGCTTTGTTCCAACAAGGCTTTCAAGCCGGACAATTCGTCGTTCACCTCAATCCGCAAAGCCTGAAATACTTTCGCCAAATACTTGTTTTCGGCGCCTCGCGGGATGCATTTTTCGACGGCTGCAATCAATTGACTGCTCCGTTCGATGGGCGTTTGACGCGCCGACACAATTGCTGCAGCAAGACGCGATGCGTTGGGAACCTCGCCGTATTGCGCGAAGATTTCCCGAAGCCGTTTTTCCGAATATCGATTGATCACTTCCGCGGCCGTCAGCCGTCCCGACGTGTTCATCCGCATATCCAACGGCGAATCGTCGCGAAAAGTAAATCCGCGATCGGCAGCATCGAAATGATGCGACGAAACGCCCAAATCAGCCAAAATGCCGTCAATCTTCCGAAAACCGTTATGCACGAGATAATTCCGCAAAAAGCGAAAAGTGCCCCGTTCGAAAATCAGCCGTTTATCGTTCGGCACGTTGGCTGCTGCGTCCGCATCTTGATCCAAAGCGACCAAACGCCCGTCGGCGCCGAGCCGTTTCAAGATTTCCCGCGAATGCCCGCCTCCGCCGAAAGTAACGTCCGCATACACTCCGTCGGGGCGGATATTCAGCCCGTCGACGCTTTCCGACAACAATGCAGGCGTGTGGTACGTCATAAGTCATCCGAATTATAAGCGGCATCGCCCATGATGCGTTCGGCGCGGTTGCGCTTGGTTTCCGCGTCGCCGCCGCTTGCGTTGTACAATCCGGGCGACCAAATCTCTATTTTTCCGATATTCCCCGCCAAAACGGTTTCGCCGGCAATACCCGCCTGTTTGAGCAAACGCCCCGGAATCAGCAAACGCCCCGTATTGTCGCATTCCGCTTCGGACGCTCCCGCCCTGAAATCGCGCAAAAACTGACGATGCTCGGGATTGTACGGCTTGATGTTTTTCAGAATCAAATTATTCTGCCGTTCCCATTCGTCGATGGTATACAGCTCCAAACACTGCTCGTACAGGTCTTTCTTGATCACGAAACGATACGACTCCGCCTCCCCCATTTGCTTGCGGAAAGCAACCGGCAGCATGATGCGCCCCTTGGCATCTACCTTACAGTCGTATTCACCTGTGAATATTGTCATTACATTCGGATATAATTCGCCGTAAAAATACGAAACATATTCCACTTTTTACCACTTTTTACCACTTTTTGTTATTTTGTTGATAACTTTTCCGGGAAGGATATTTTACGTGTTTTTTTCACCTCGGCGCCACGGGGTATTCGAAGTAAATTAACCACGGAGGCACGGAGAGCATGGAGAAAAAATCTCCGTGACCTCCGTGTCTCCGTGGTTGAATTTTTTGTAACTTTGCCACAATAAATTGCAACATGATTCAAATCACGATAGATAAAGAGATTCCGAAAGGGCGCAGTTTGGCATTGCTTGCCGAAGCATCGTGCGATTTCGGTCGTTACGGACTTACTCCGGGCGAAATAAATTACATCAAGGCCCGCACGGAAGCCGATGCAAAACAAATCGTCGTCAACAAAGGCGATTTTCAAGTGTTTGTCCAAATCGTCGATCACGCATGCGCCGTCAACAAAGAGGCGGAAAATATGCGATGCGGCGCCGATAAGATTCACAACCGAATTGTAGGCGAAAAGATCGATGCGGTGACGATTGTCGACACGGGAATCGATCGCCGATTGGCGCTCGCTTTCGCGGAAGGATTGGTGTTGTCCGACTATCAATTTCTGAAATATGTCGGAAAACGCGAAGAAAAGCGGCATTCGTTGACGCATGTTTCCGCTACGGGCAAGGCTTTCGAGGTGTCGGAAGTCGACAATCTGAACCGCTTGACGGCGGCCGTGTACAAAACGCGCGACATGGTGAACGAGCCTGCCGATTTCATGACGGCAACGCAGCTTGCCCGCGAGTTCGAATCGATGGGCAAAGAAGCGGGATTTGCCGTGCAAGTGTTCCGCAAGCCGGAAATTCAAGCCATGAAAATGGGCGGGATTTTGGCGGTGAACCGGGGAAGCGCGGAGGAACCGACTTTTTCGGTGATGGAGTGGAAACCCGAGAACGCGCGAAACAAACGGCCCGTGATATTGGTCGGCAAAGGAGTTGTGTACGACACGGGCGGCTTGAGTTTGAAACCGACGCCGAACAGCATGGATTACATGAAATGTGACATGTCGGGCGGCGCTGCCGTTGCCGGCATTCTTTACACCATCGCTTCCGTAAAATTACCGTTGCACGTTGTCGGATTGGTGCCTGCCACCGACAATCGCCTCGGTTCGCGGTCGTATTCGCCGGGCGACATCATCACCATGTACGACGGTACTACGGTGGAAGTGTTGAATACCGACGCCGAAGGACGCCTTATCTTGGCCGATGCGCTGAGTTACGCGAAAAAATACGCTCCCGAGTTGGTGATTGACATGGCTACACTCACGGGAGCGGCGACCCGTGCGGTCGGCGAACGCGCAATGGCGGGAATGGGCAATGCGTCACGCGAAGTGTTCGAGCTGCTCAAAGAGTGCGGCGATGCGGTTTTCGAACGGATTGCCGAGCTTCCGTTTTGGGACGATTATGCGGAGGATATCAAATCGGATATTGCCGACATGAAAAACATCGGCGGTAACCTTGCGGGAGCCATCACGGCGGGTAAGTTTTTGGAGCATTTCACCGATTACCCGTACATCCATTTGGATATTGCAGGCCCGGCATTCTTGAAAAAGACCGACGCTTACCGCATCAAAGGCGGAACGGGCGTAGGAGTAAGATTGTTGTTCGAATTTTTGAAAAATTATCGATAAAAGACCTTGAAAATAAAGACCTCTGAGGTTTCAAAAACCTCCGAGGTCTGCCCAAAAAGGTCACTTAAATCAATTCAATGAAAGAAGGAAAAAAATTACGCATAGGCATTACGCACGGCGACATCAACGGTATCGGGTGCGAAGTGATTCTCAAGACCTTAAACGATTCCCGAATGTTGGAGATATGCACCCCGGTGATATACAGTTCGCCCAAAGTGATTGCATATTATCGCAAGGCACTCAGTTTAAGCAATCTGAATACGCACGCGGTTCGTTCGGCCGAAGAGGCGCAAGACGACAGAATCAACGTGGTGAATTGCCTAAACGACGAGGTTCGCGTGGAAATAGGTAAATCGACGCCCCAAGGCGGCGAAGCTGCGTTGGCGAGTTTGAAAGCCGCCGTCGCCGAACTGAAAAACGGATGGACGGCCGCGTTGGTGACCGCGCCGATCAATAAATCGAACATCCAATCGGATCAATTTCGTTTCCCCGGACATACCGAATACCTGCAATCGGAATTTGGCGGCGGCGAAGTGTTGATGCTGATGGTGAGCGATTCGATGCGAATGGGCATCCTTACAGGACATGCGCCGCTCGCGGACGTACCGTCGTTGGTGACGCAAGACAAGATTATGTCGAAATTGCGTTTGCTCAACAAAACGATGTTGGAGGATTTCAATATTAACCGTCCGCGCATTGCCGTGCTGTCGCTCAATCCGCATGCGGGAGACAACGGATTGCTCGGCCGCGAGGAACAAACGGTGATCATCCCCGCGCTTGAAAAAGCCAAAAACGAAGGCATCTTGGCTTTCGGGCCATATCCGTCGGACGGATTTTTCGGTTCGGACAATTACCGTAAGTTCGACGTAGTATTGTCCATGTATCACGATCAAGGCATGACGGCTTTCAAGACTTTGTGTTTCGAAAACGGCGTGAATTTCACTGCCGGGTTGTCAATCGTACGTACATCGCCTGCTCACGGCACAGCATACGATCTTGCCGGAAAGGAAACTGCGTCGCCCGAATCGTTCCGTCAAGCGGTTTATGCGGCTTGCGACATCGCCCGCAATCGGAAGCAATATTCTTCATTGAAAGCGCATGCGATGAGGGATGTTGAAGTAAAACACGACGGAGACAGTTAAGAATTTTTGATTTTCGATTGATGATTTTTGATTAGAACGCGGATATGGCGGGTTTTTGCGGATTTTTTTCTTGCGATCTTACATGTCTTACTTTCTCACGGTCTTCTTTTCTCCGCAGGCAATTTTGAATCTTGAATTTGAAATCTTGGAATCTATTTTTCGAAGGATATGAAAAGTTTTTGGAACGAACAATGGAAGGATATAGAGCCGGCGGATAAAAATAAGCCGCTCCGAAGAAAGTATGCCATATCCAATTACGGCCGCGTGGTGAGCTACACGGACGACATCGAAAACGGAAAGCTGCTGAAATGCGGGTTTATCGAAGGGTATCCCGTATTGAGCCTCGGACACAAGATCAAATTCAGTCGTTGCGTGCATAAATTGGTGGCGCACTATTTTCTGCCCGAACCAAAATCGGAAGAACTGTATGTAATTCATTTCGACTTCGATAAACAAAATAATTCCGTAAAAAATTTGAAATGGGCCACTCGCGAGGAGATGCTGCAACATCAAAACCAAAACCCGAAAGTGCAACATGCCCGCAAAAATCATACGCCGCGTACCAAAGGGCCCAAACTGACCGACAAGCAGGTGAAACGACTGAAAGCCATTATTAACGATCCCGATCGCAAACGCACTTTCAAACAAATTGCCAAACGATATGGTATCAGTGAAATGCAATTGTATCGCATCAAATCGGGTGAAAACTGGGGACATGTGGAGGTGCAACAGATGGCAGAGAAGCAAGACGGAAAATGATAAGCTGCGGCGAAAAGTGATCGCGATACAAAATGATTTTTATTGTCTCAAAATATAATGCTGCATCTTTTCGGTAAACATAGACAAACGGCGGGCAAATTAGTTTATTCGTTATGCCTGTTGTCGGCAGGACTGTTCGCCAAAGCCGAAATCAATCGATTTGTACCGTATTCTTTACATTTGGCCTGCGAATTGAGTCGCATTGTCCCCGACACATTGCCGTCTTATTTCAATAATTCCGAATATCAAACGGCAATCCGTCGAGCGCTTTATTTTCAGATGCAAGCGGATTCGTTCCAACGTGTAACCGAAGCTCAAAATGCAACGCTTTCCGACGCTCCCGAAAACCAAAAAGCCGGCATCAAAATTGCCATACGTGATAGTAACGATCGTGCCGCAGCTCTTCAAAATCGAGCCAACGAGTGGTTTGCTCGAGTGAACGAGTATGAAGTAACATCGGTAAAACCGAATACCGGTATCAAACCGAAGGACGAAACGGTGTCCATCGAAAAAACGGAAACATCCGACAACCGACTTCCGCAGGCAAATACGAATAAAAAATCGGATGCGGAAAAAAGTTCAATGGAAGAATTCGCAATCTTGGCAAAATCGCCTTATTCGCCGGCAAACCCGATACCCGTTGATCAGCCTTTACCGGACGGTGTGGTGTATAAAATTCAACTCGGTGCATTCGGCAAGACTGTTCCCGTGAATATTTTCAAAGGATTGACACCGATTTCCGGAGAAAAAACGGCTTCCGGAGTTACCAAATATTACACGGGTTTTTTCCGACAATACGAAAATGCGGATGCCGCTTTGCGGAAGGTTCATGAATACGGTTATAAAGAGGCTTACATCGTGGCTTTTTATAATAAAAAAGCAATCGCTCCCGATAGGGCAAAACAATTGGAAAACAAATAATTTTATCATCAAAGTCGTTATTTAATCATTACCTCAATCGGCAATCCCGCTTTTTGCGGAAAGGGAGAGGTATCTATTCGAAAATCATCATATCATGCTTTATATTTTTCTCATCACGGTAGTTTTAGTTGCCATCGCACTTGTCGGTTTGGCCGTGGGCGTTCTCATTAAAGGAAAATTCCCGGATACGCATGTGGGACATAATCCCGATATGAAAAAGTTGGGTATTTCCTGTGCAAAAAACGAAGCCTCTCTGTGTCAAGGGCGCAAAGAATCAGGCGGATGTGAAGGTTGTTGTTCGGCAAACTGATTTTCGTCATCGAAAATCATACGTTCATCAAAAACAACAAACGATTATTCGATTTATCGTCGTGAGTGTAATGAATACGCACGACGTTTTTTAACTGCTTATTTTACAACCGCGTCACCGAAAATTTGCACGAATTATCCTCAACTTACGGTTTAAAGGTGTATCTTTGCACCCATGAAAAATTGTTTGTCATTTTTCATGAAATGCTTATTCACCCAAGTGTGGATACTTTTTACGGTTTCTTCCGGCTTGGTTTTCGGGCAGGAAAAGGGTTCTTCGACCTCGACACGATCCCCCGCGACGGTTAATCGTCAAGTTGGAAAGCCTCAGACTCCGAAAAGTACCGTTAAAAATTTATCCGATACGCAGCAACAACCCACCGCCGGTATTGCGGGTAAAGATACTGTTGCATCGGCACCGGCAGACAGCCTTTCCGCAAAAAAAGATTCTTTACATCAAAAGATTGTCGTAGGGCTCAGCGATCCGCTCGATACGGTATCCAATCGCATCTTCGCTTATAAGATATTGAACGAAAATTCCTATGCACGCCTGCAAGTGCCCATAGATACCACCTTGGATTGTTTCCAAATCAACAACCCGGTGATGAAAAATTATTACGCGGGCGCTTATTTGGGAAATACGGGATTATCATATTATCCCATCGGATTCGAAAAACGAAAACGTCCGTCGGATTTTTTGTTTCTCGACCATGTGTCGGATTATTTGCATGTTCCCGAGGAATTGACGTATTATCAAACAAAAACGCCTTATACGTTGATCGACTATTCGTCCGCGGGATCGAAAGCGCAAAACGAGTCGATTCTCAAACTGGTACATACCCAAAACGTGAGCAAAAGCTGGAATGTGGGACTTTGTTACGATATTTTTTCATCCGCGGGACAATACTTTAACCAAAATGCCGCCGATAACGGCTTTTCGCTTTTTTCGGCATATCGAGGCAGCCAATATTCGCTGTATACGAGCTTTACGTGGAACAATGTTCGGATGAAGGAAAATGGGGGATTGGCCAATTTAAACGACTTTTTCGAAAATGACGAAAAGGCAGGAACCAATGCCGTCCGCTCTCAAGCGGGAAAAACCATCATGTTGAACCGCAGTTTGTATTTAATGCAATCGTATTCGTTCAAGAAATTGAGTTTCGGAAGAAAAAAGAAAACAACGGATTCTATTGATGTGTCGCGACTTACTTTGGTGCAAACGTTTAAATATGAGTGGACCAAACGAGAGTTTTCCGATACTGCCACATATGCTTACAGGGGAAAACACGACCCCTATTACGGAACAACGACGACACACGATTCCCTGTATTTCAGACGTATGTTCAATCATTTCGAATTGATGTTCAAGGAACAAGCGCGTAATAAATTCACGGCGGGGTTCAGCGTGGGCATTCTCAACGAATTCGATCGTTACAACAACAATATTGTTCCCAAATCGGTTGTGACCCAAATTGATCGTTACATCCCCTCGAATTCCGGGTGGAACGGCGAGTTGCCTTATATTTCCGGTAAAGATTCGACCATTTATCACCGCGAAACGACAAAGTATGTCAATACGGCGCTTACGGGACGTTTTTTCAATCATACGGGACGTTACCTGAATTGGGATTTCAACGGACGACTTTATTTTACGGGATATAAGTTGGGCGATATGAACATAAACGGTACCGTGCAGGTTCACTATTATACGGCAAAGGGCCGGAACAGTCTTTTGTTGGGCGGAAGCATCGAAAATGCTCATCCGAGTTATTTTTTGAACGATTATGCTTCAAATTGGTTGGCATGGGACAATGATTTTGATGCTTCGCAAGAAGTTCGCTTGCGCGGGGAATTTATCATTCCGCATCGCAAGTTTAAAGTGGGCGCATACGTGTCGCAGTTGAATAAATACGTATACATCAACTCGGACGCCGTACCCGAACAAGCATCGGATCCCATGGTAACAGGTACCGCATATATTGAAAAAGACATACGATGGTGGAAATTCGGATTTATGTTCCGACTCTACGGTCAGTACTCTTCTCACGAAAAAATTATTCCGTTACCGGCTTTTGCGGGCTATCAATCCACTTATTTCGAAACATGGTTGGTGCCGAAAGTATTGACCGTCCGTTTAGGTTGGGATATTAATTACAATACCCCATACTATGCTTACGCATATATGCCTTCCTCCGGAATGTTCTATGTTCAAGAGGAACAAAAAATAGGAAATTATCCGTTTTTCGACGTTTTTTTGAGTTTTCAGATTAAACGTGCACGTATTTTCGTGAAAACGGAAGGACTTAATACTCTTTTCAACAAACAATTAGGCAAAGAGTATTTTATGGTGTACCGATATCCCTTGGGTGATATGAGGGTAAAATTCGGCGTTTCGTGGGCTTTTTACGATTAATGCCCTTACACCTTAGTGTTAACCAAATAAATAAATCATGATTTGTGAAAATCAAAAAGTAAAAAAAGTAACACCGATAAGAATCGGTTTGACGGTCTTATTATTTTTGTTTTGCTCGTGTACACGACAAAATGTCACACAAGAAATAACGGATTTACCCCAAATCAGGGAAAAAGAAAATTTAGTGGTCGCCGTAAGTCGCAATTCCGTCGACTATTTCGTAGATAAAGGCGAACCTGCCGGATTTCAATACGAAATCCTTTCCGAACTGAGTCGATATCTCGGAATAAAGGTAGAAATATTTGTCGGTAAAAGTTTTACGGAAAATCTGCAATGCCTTTCCGAAGGACGTTGCGATATGATAGCGTCGGGGTTGCTATTACCCGAAATCGATTTGCCGGTAACCGGTACCGATCCGCTTTACACGGAACAACAGGTATTGATACAACGTAAACCCGCAAATCGAAAAAAAATGTCGAATGAAGACATTGATCGCGGTTTGATTCGCAATCCGGAAGATTTAAACGGGAAAATGGTATATGCTTCGGGATGGTCTTCGTTACCGGATAATGAAGATTTCGTTGCCGATCGCCGAATCCGATTCGTGAAGCTCAAAGGAATCGAACCCGAAGATTTGATTGATTTGGTCGCCGAAGGCGAATTGGACTATGCCATTTGCAGTCGATCGGTCGCCTGTTTGATTTCCGTAAATCACGAGAATATCGATATCCGAACCGAATTGGGCGAGTTGCCCGTCGGCTGGTTGGTGCGATCAAAGTCAAGCGAATTGCTTCAAGCCGTCAATCAGTGGTTGGCTGAATTTTCAAAAACAACCGAATATGCGGTACTGCATAACAAATACCGCAACGGTCAAACGAATGCCAAATACCCTGTTAACCGTACGGGAACCATATCCAAATACGACGAATTGTTCAAAAAGTACAGCAAAGAGATCGGCTGGGATTGGAGACTGCTGGCATCGTTGGTTTGTCAAGAATCAAGATTTCAACCCGAAGCACGATCAAAAAGAGGCGCATACGGCTTGATGCAAATGATGCCTGCCACTATGGAGCGTTTTTCGGGCACAGATATCATCGTATCTTCACCCGAGAAACAGATTGCGGCAGGCGTCGCCTACATTAAATATTTGGATAAATTGATTGCACCGAACGTATCGGACAAAGACGAACGAATCAAGTTTGTGCTTGCATCCTACAACATCGGTCCCGGTCATATTTTGGATGCCCAACGTTTGGCGGAGAAATACGGGAAAGATGCCTCGGTTTGGGACAATAACGTCGATTCGTGTTTGCTCAGCAAAGCCGATCCCAAGTATTATACCGATCCGGAAGTTCGGCACGGAAAATGCAAAGGAAAAGAAACGTATGCCTTTGTTTCACTGGTATTGGAACGGTTTGAACATTACAAAAACATCAACAAAATACAATAAGGTGTTTTTTAGTTAACACATCGTTTCACGCATGTTACGAAATAAAAGTCGGTACGACAACCGAAAATGTCGTACCGACTTTTATTGATGATATTTATCCTTTTCATGAAAAAAGTTGCTTTATTTTTTGCCTTGTTTTCAATTGTATCGGTCTCGTGCCTCAAGGATGAAAGAAATGAGACCGATGCGGAAAAAATATCGGTGAAACAGTATGTTGCATCACTCAAATCGA
Organism: Bacteroidales bacterium; assembly: GCA_031551455.1. GTDB lineage: Bacteria > Bacteroidota > Bacteroidia > Bacteroidales > UBA4181 > JAIRLS01. Next base: position 13,417 of record JAVBNP010000217.1, read on the forward strand.
ATAAATACGACTCATCCGAAATACCGATTTTCGAAATTTCGGATATCCCCGAATTGCTCGAGTATGCTCGCGACGAACAAATCATCACTCGATATCCGATGAATCCCGTGTTATCGTATCGCCCGAACGGGATAAGCGTCGGCTTTATGGTACTCTGGACAATCGAAGGCATACGGTTGGATGTCGACTACCCTTCCGCATTTCCCGTGGCGGCGGATTATATCACCCAAAAAAGAATTCCGCTGAATGAAGCGGCAGATTTGTACGAAATTTGGTGGGAAACAAACAAAAATAAAGGAGTTGACGAATTGAAAGAGATATCACCGTTTGAAGGAACCGGTTATCAGTGGCTGTAATCGTAAAATTATTCGACTTAAAAATCTTATAATAAGTCTATTTCATATCAAAATTCGATTTATGTCTTCGAATTTTCGATATCAACATCATTTTTGGCAAAAACTTTGCAGTATGAAGATTAATTGATTAATCTTTTTATTGATATATAGTATCCATTATGTATAATTTACCTCTTATTTGGGTCATTTTTGGCGTATTTGCACTTTTAAGTTGGCTGGTTTCCATGCAATTAAAGAGCCGGTTCAAAAAATACTCCGAAATACCCGTCAACTACGGCCTTACGGGCAAGGATGTGGCCGAAAAAATGCTTGCCGAGAACGGTATTCACGATGTACAAGTACAATCGGTGGAAGGTGAATTGTCCGACCATTACAACCCGACCAATAAAACAGTTAATTTGAGCCGTGCGGTTTTCTATGGAAACAGTGTAGCTGCCGCAGCCGTTGCCGCCCATGAATGCGGACACGCGGTGCAACATGCGAAAGCTTATTCTTGGCTAACGATGCGTTCCGCATTGGTTCCGGTAGTCAGTTTTGCATCTCACTGGGTACAATGGGTATTATTGGCCGGTATTTTGTTGATCAACCGATTCCCTCAACTCATGCTGATCGGTATTATTCTTTTCGGACTCACAACCCTCTTCAGTTTTATCACCCTGCCGGTGGAAATTGATGCCAGTCGCAGAGCATTAGCTTGGTTGAACAATGCAGGTATCACTACCTATTCGACTCATCCGAAAGCCCAATCGGCACTTAAATGGGCCGCATATACTTATGTCGTTGCCGCACTTTCGTCGTTGGCAACATTGATATACTATTTAATGCTGTATCTCGGACGGCGCGAATAACACGAATTAAATAACGCCGAATTCCGGTGTTATTTAAAAAATTAGTCGATAAAATCCCCAAAACGGCATAATCATGTAATCGGCAGACGGTATTTCCCGTCGAATGGCAAACAAAAGCAAATACGAGTCAACATACGTATCTGCTTTTTGTTTTATTGGTAAGCTTGTCCCCGATGCTCGCATCGTATATTGCAAAACATATGCATCATAATAGATTTGTATTTAATGCTTTGTGAGGTGTTCGATTGATTTGAAAGCAGATAATCTTCACGATTCACTAATATTTTTATTGTTTTTAGAACATTTTGTTCGTCTGTTTCGTATAATGTTAGAAAAAGGTAGGTGTTTTTCCGGAACAAGAGTATTAATTCGGTTAGATTTTAAGAAATGTCTCACAAACTGTATAATCTGAAAAAATTAAGCGAAATCGCTCAAGGCGATGAAGGATTCGTGCGGGATATGGTGGTAACTTTCGTTGAAAATGTAACTGCCGAAATCGAAAGCATCCAAAAATTGAAAATATCGGAAAAATGGACAAGTATTGCCGAAATTGCTCATAAATTGGCCTCCAATTTTGCTTATTTGGGCGCCGATGATTTACATGCTTTGGCCGTCAATATCGAGAAAAGCGTTATCAATGATCAAAATTTATCCGGTATTGCGGACAAAGCCGGTCAACTCTGTGAGTCGGGATTATTAATGATCAACGAATTGAAGGTCGATTTTAAAATATCGAATGCCGGTTAAAATATCTTTGTTATTTTTGTCAACTAAAACTTGACACGTTTTTCCAGATGAATCAATACGGGAGTAAACGAGAAAGAAGCATGAAATGAAATTGTTGATTTGCGATGATGATCCGATGACTTTAAAAGCATTGGAATTTCAGTTTAAGAAAGACGGGTTTGAGATACTCAAAGCGGTCGATGGCAAAGAAGCGCGAGATACGTTAAATAATAATAACGATATAGGTTTATTGGTAACCGATTTATATATGCCGATGATTACGGGACTGGAATTAATCACTTACGTACGTAAAACAATGAACAGCCAAATGCCTATTTTGGTACTTACGCGCGTTAATGTCGAGGACACCATTCTCCATGCATTCGAATTGGGAGCAAACGATTATTTGACAAAACCGTTCAGCTTGAATGAATTGTCTATCAGAGTTAAACATTTGTTAAAAAGAGAATGATCAAAACGATAAAAATAACATGTGTTCTTTGTTGGTTTATTTTGTCGGCAAGTAATGCGCAAAATACATTTGATGCGGATTCGTTGTTCTTGAAAGCTCGTGAAGCCGCATTTTCCGACCGATGGAACGAATCGCGTCAAATATGTCGTCGCCTGTTATCCGAATATCCGGATTATTACGATGCCGTTATTTTAATGGGACGAACCTATGCATGGGAGCAAAAAAACGATTCGGCAAGGTTGATTGTTACCCCTTTGTTGGAAATTGAACCAGATAACTACGATGCGCTTACCTTATTGATGGATAACGAAATATGGGGGAAAGAATACGATAAGGCTTTGACGGTTATCGATAAGGCTTTGGTCTATTATCCTTCGGATGAAAATTTTCTTTTCAAGAAAGCCAATACGCTTTATCTCAAGGGCGACAGACCCGGATCCATCAAGGTATTGCATCAACTGTTGAGTGTTAACCCGGATCATATCGAAGGCAACGAATTATTAAATGCCATATTGCCTCCGCGCATGTTTACCGATGAATTGTTTGATAAAGCAGACATAGAAGCTAAAGCGGGTAATTGGAAATCGGCGCGACAATATTGTCGGCAAGTATTGGCCGAAGATCCCGATCATTTTGAAGCCTCTTTGTTGATGGCTCGAACATTTGCGTGGGAAAACAAATTCGATTCGGCGCGTATTATCAGCCGGCAATTGCACCAATCGTATCCCGACAATTACGACGTATTCGATTTGATGGTCAACATCGAGATTTGGAACCGAAAATATACACCGGCATTAGAACGGGTAGACGAAGCTTTAGCCGTATATCCGACAGACGAAAACTTTTTGTATAAAAGAGCGTGGATTCAGTTTTTGGCAAAAGATTACAAAGGTTCGCTGCAATCGCTCGATCGCCTCTTTAAAGTAAATCCCGATCACAAAGAAGGCAACGAACTGTATAATCGGATCATGAAAAATTACCGATATAAAGATTATGTCTTTCTCGAAGATTATTTCGAATTTTTCAAAGAGCCGTATTTAAGTCGGAAATTGGTAACCAGTGCGGGAGTGTCCAAATGGACAAAATACGGTACCTATATTGCAAAAATCAATATGGGGGAAGAACTTCCGTACGAGTCACTTGCTTTTCAATTTGAAGCCGAGGCATATCAACAATTATTCCCGACCAATTATTTGTATCTCGATTATGCATATTCGAAAAATGATTTTTTCCCGAAACACAGAGGCGCTTTGGAATTTTTCCAACGATTGCCGTACGGTTTTGAAGCTTCGTTGGGTATGCGATTTTTGTATTGGACGGATTACACATGGATTTATACCGGCTCGCTATCATGGTTAAAAAACAAAAATTACATGGCCTTCAGGCCTTTTTTTAGTTATAACGGTTCGCGATGGATCGATTCGTATAATTTCACTTATCGTCGTTATTTTTCCGAAAAAGAAGACTATGTTTACGCCATGGTGGGATTCGGTTCCTACAGCGACGATTTCATACAGTTCAATCCCAATCCGGGCAATTCGTACATGGCTCAGTTGGGAATACTCAAATTTATCACGGTCCGCTGGTTTTTCCAAGCATCAATGGGATATGCGTACGACGATGGTTACCGAAATCGTTGGCAAGCAATGGCGGGGGTGAGATATTATTTTAATATGTTCAAATAACGTATCAAACATGACATCGGCCAAATATATATTGCGATTATCGATTTTGATTCCGGTACTGTTGTTTTGTTTATCGAGCGCTCAAGCCTATCAACAACAAGACAATAACGGATTTCGGTCTTCGCCCGCTTCGGTTACCGATATGCCGAAAGATGAGGGTATAAGTTATTTCGGAGGTTTTTTGAATTTTGATGCCAATCAACCGAGTTTGCTGGTACGATCGCTGATGATCGTTATCATTACATCCATCGTCTGCTTGATCATATTATTAATTTGGATATTGATCAACCGCAACAAGATGCAAGCCCGACAAGCCGAAACCGACCAGTTGATGGAACAATTTCAATCATTGTTGATCGACTACCTGTTTTCGGAACATAACGAGGATGAGCTTATGAAGATTGAACGAATAGCCAACTCCGAATTTAATCGCAAGATACTCATCAATCAAATGATTGACTTGAGTATCAATTTGTCGGGCGAAGCCAAAGACAAATTAAGGGATTTATATTTGGAGATGAAACTCGATCAGGATTCCATCAATAAAGTGTATGATTCGAAATGGCACATCCAAATTAAAGGATTCAGAGAATTGGCTTTTATGGACATCACCGACGCCAACGACAAAATCAGACAAGCGCTGAAGAGTAAAAATGATACACTCCGTATGGAAGCACAACTGGCATTGGTACGATTGAATAAAGAAGATCCGTTCGGATTTTTGGATCATTTGAAACTCCCTTTCACTTTGTGGGAGCAACTTAATGTACATGAATTGATTACTTTCCACAATCTGCCCATTCCCCGATTTTCGCGTTGGACCGATTCGGAAAATAAATCCATCGTCATTTTTTCGTTACGGATGATACAGGTATTCAAACAACAAGATGCGGTTCAATCCGTTACCGAGACATTGAAGCATCCCGACACGGAAGTACGTCGCACGGCCATCATGGTATGCGGCGAAATACAACTTCGTGAAGCGTTGCCCCACCTCAAACACATGTATAAAAACGAGGAATATCTCAATTGTTTGGCAATTGTACAAGCAATGGGCAAAATGCCGGATGAAATGATGCTCGGTTTCTTGAAATTGGTACTCGATAAAGAAGAAGACGTGCAATTGCAGATTGAAGCCGCCATGGCCATCAATAAGATGGGCGAGGCCGGTATTGCCGCCTTGGTAAAACTCATGAAATCCGAGTATAAGAATTATCAAATCATCATCAGACACGTACTTGATAAAAGAATAAGCTAATGAACCATATATTTTCGGACATATTCTTTTTCATCGTTAATAACATCATTTTTGTATTAACGTGTTTCATATTTTCGGTATATCTTATCTTGTCGGGCATATCAGCGGTCGCTCTTCGTCGCTATTTGAGGAAGAACAGTTACGTGGATTACAATTCCATCATTTTAGCGCCGTTAACTCCTTCCGTGTCGGTAATTGCTCCGGCGTACAATGAAGAACGTACGATTGTTGAAAACATTCGCGCATTGATGTCTCTGTATTACAATAATTTTGAAGTTATTATTGTTAATGACGGAAGTTCCGACGAAACGTTTAAACGCATGGTTGATGCGTATGATTTGGAACGTGTGAGTTATTTCTTCGATTACCGCATACCGTGCGAACGTATCAGAGGCGTCTACAAATCGCGTAACCGTTCATTCAAGAAATTGACGGTGATCGACAAAGTCAACGGCGGTAAAGCCGATGCGCTGAATGCGGGGATTAACGTTTCCAAAAAGGATCTGATCTGCTGTATCGACGTCGACTCCATTATGGAACCCGATGCCTTGCTGAAAATGGTGAAGCCTTTCATGGAAGAAACCGACAAAAAAATAATCGGCGCGGGCGGAGTGATTCGTATCGCCAACTCCTGTGTCATCGAGGACGGACAAATCAAGGAGATTCGTTTGCCGAGCGACTTTTTGCCGCGCGTACAAGTGTTGGAATATACGCGCGCATTTTTGCTGGCACGTATGGCTTGGGGCAGACTCAACGGGCTCTTGCTGATTTCGGGCGCGTTGGGAATGTTCGACAAAGAAGTGGTAATCAAATGCGGCGGGTACAGTACCAAGACCGTCGGCGAAGACATGGAATTGGTTGTACGCATGAGGCGTTACATGGCCGAACAAAAACTGCCATATCAAGTGGTGTATATTCCCGATCCGTTGGTGTGGACGGAAGTACCTTCAACGGGAAAAGTTCTGTCGCGACAACGTAATCGATGGACACGCGGAACGCTGGAAACCTTGATCACGCATCGTAAATTGTTTTTTAATCCCAAGTACGGAATATTCGGTATGTTGGGTTATACTTACTGGTTTTTCTTCGAATGGTTGGCGCCAATCTTGGAGTTTTTGGGATACGTGTATTTTATATTTCTTGTAATTATAGGAGCCGTTAATTGGCCATTCTTCTTGTTGTTGCTGGCATTCGTATACACTTTTGCCGTATTTCTCAGCACTTGGGCCGTTTTGTTCGAAGAAAAAACATTCCATAAATACAAACGGCGAAGAGATGTGTTCCGATTGATTGGAACGGCGCTCATCGAACCCATATTCTATCATCCCCGAACCGTTTGGTGGGCCATAAGAGGTAATTTTGATTATTTGCGCGGCGTAAGAAGTTGGGGGAATATGGAGCGTGAAGGCTTCGGTAGTCACAAGAAAAAGAAAAAACAAAAAAGGGTCCGCGAGGCGGAAACCGTACAGCAACTCAAGGCAGCCGAAAAAACCGTTTCTTCGTAAATTGCGAATTCGACAAGTAGTTTTGTTAAGGCCTATCGTTTTTTTGAAACTTGATAGGCTTTACGTATAAAAATAAATCGTATTTTTATAATTCTATTTCGATGATTTGAATGATCAACAAAATCGCGTACGTATTTTGGGTAGTAGCGGGAATCATTATTGGTTCCTCGTGCGGTGGCCAACGTTCCGATCATCGGGATAATGAAATCGCTACGGAGAGCAAACCGATTAATCTGACACAAGAAATGTTTGAGGCAAAAGTTGCCTCAATTGCCGATTATAAAGAAAACTTTAATGATTGGAAGTACTTGGGAGACAAACCATGCATTATCAAATTCGGCGCCGAATGGTGCGGCCCTTGCCAAATGATGGCTCCCGTATTGGACGAAGCGGCAGCAAGGTATGCGGGTGACATTTATGTTTACAGTGTGGATATCGACCGGGAACCGAAATTGACCGAAATTTTTGGCGTACAAAAAATCCCCGCTTTCCTGTTTATTCCTCTCAAGAAACAGCCTCAAAGAGCAACCGGACTGATTCTTAAAGGATTCTTTTTCAAAAGAATTAACGATATATTGTTGGAGAAAGAATAAATACCGACGGGCAAAAATATTTTCATATGATTTCCATTATTGTTGTTATCGACGAGAACAATGCCATCGGCCTAAATAACGGGTTATTGTGTCACCTCCCGAACGACTTGAAATACTTCAAACGGGTTACGTCGGGGCACCCCGTCATCATGGGACGGCACACGTATGAATCGTTACCGATAAAACCTCTGCCCGGCCGTAAAAATATCGTAATAAGCACATCATTATTCGGATCATTGCCGGGATGTATCTTAGTATCGTCTATCGAAGAAGCCCTCCGACAATGCGACGATGCGGAAGAGTGTTTTGTCATCGGTGGGGCTCAAATATACCGACAAATGATACCGTTGGCGCAAAAGTTATATGCCACACGTATCCGCCATCGTTTCAAAGCAGATGCTTTTTTCCCCGAAATCGATGCAAATCAATGGCAGTTACGATCATCGGAACCACACGACCCCGATGAAAAACATCCGTACGCCTATTCGTTTGACGTGTACGAAAAATCAACCGCACGATAACAATACGATTATTCGGAAAATAGATATCGATTTTCCGATCCGATTATGCGCGAATCCTTGAATTTTAATTATTTTTACGCAAATATTCGGTATAATAATTAAATTCATGACAAATTCGGACAAATCACTTTATCCGCTTAAATTCACGCCCATTCTGAAAGACCGCATCTGGGGCGGCAATCGTTTACATACCGTATTGGGAAAGGAAACAAAAACCGATCGGTGCGGCGAAAGTTGGGAATTATCGGGAGTATCGGGCGATATTTCGGTTGCGGCAAACGGGTTCCTTAAAAACAACAATCTTCAAGAACTGATTGAAGTATATATGGGTGATTTGGTGGGCGACGACGTTTACGAACGTTTCGGCCCCGAATTTCCGATACTGATCAAATTCATCGACGCGCAAGATGATCTTTCCATACAGGTGCATCCCGATGACCAATTGGCTGCCAAACGTCACAATTCGTACGGAAAAACCGAGATGTGGTATGTCATGGACGCGGGAAAAGACAGCAGCTTGATTGTCGGGTTTAACCGAGCGACGGATAAGGAAACATACATAAAAGCCCTAAATAACGGAACGCTAAAAGATATCTTGAATTTCGAAAAAGTTTCCGCAGGCGATGTGTTTTTTATTCCGGCGGGACGAGTTCATGCCATCGGGAAGGATATCCTGTTGGCCGAAATTCAACAAACTTCCGATGTAACATACCGTATTTACGATTGGGACCGCAAGGATGCGCAAGGGAAGTCACGCGAACTGCATACGGAATTGGCCGTGGATGCCATCGATTACGGCATGCAAAAGGATTACAAAACACGCTATCAAAAACCGGCTCGGGGAACTGCCGAATTGGTAAAATGTCCTTATTTCACCACTAATGTCGTTTGTTTCGACGGCCCGATAGAAAAAGATTACCAAAAGCTCGATTCGTTTGTTATCTACATATGTACTTCGGGCGCTTGCACCATTCAATGGGGAGGAGAAGATTCTTTGGAAGTTTGCAAAGGCGAAACAATATTGGTGCCTGCCGTTCTGAAAGATATCCGATTGATCCCCTCAGAACCGACCGAACTGTTGGAAGTGTACATCGCTTGATCTTGTTATTCGGCGTCACCGGTTATTGACGAAAGAAGGCAACATTGCCGATAAAATCGACCTCAAATATTTAAAAACATAAAAGTATGAAGCTCAGTATTGATCAAATTACGAATTTCGTATCGAAAGAAAAAGTTTACGCCAACAAAGAAAAAGCAACGGATTGTGTTAAAGCCCTGTATGAAAAAACGGGAAAAGGCAACGATTTTTTGGGTTGGGTGAAGTTGCCGGCATCGGTTTCCGAACGTGATTTAACAGCTATTGAAGAAACAGCTTCTTTTTTTAAAAAGAACACCGAGATAGCGGTAGTAATCGGTATCGGCGGATCTTATCTCGGCTCCAAAGCGGTACTGGAAGCGTTGTCCGACAATTTTTGGCAAATGAAACAAAACGAAAATCCGAAAGTGATTTTTGCGGGACAAAATATCAGCGAGGATTATTTGTACGAATTGATCGATTTGTTGGAAACACGTAAATACGGTATTGTAGTGATATCCAAATCGGGAACCACCACCGAACCGGCTGTGGCCTTTCGTTTACTGAAAAACCATCTTGAAAGCAAAATCGGCAAAGAAAAAGCCAAAGATTACATTGTGGCTGTTACCGACGAAAAACGTGGCGCTTTACGCACGTTGGCAACGCAAGAGGGATATCGCACATTTGTGATTCCCGATGACGTGGGAGGACGTTATTCCGTGTTAACCCCCGTTGGATTGCTGCCCATTGCGATTGCCGGATTCGATATTCGCCAATTGCTGCAGGGCGCCATCGATATGCAGAAAGCAACCGGTCCCGACGTTCCGTTCGAGGAAAATCCGGCAGCGTTGTATGCGGCGACTCGAAACGAATTATACAAAACGGGAAAGACGACCGAAATACTCGCCGCTTATCATCCCAAGTTATTGTATATTACCGAATGGTGGAAGCAATTGTACGGCGAAAGCGAAGGTAAAGAGAATAAAGGCATTTTCCCCGCAGGCGTTACCTATACGGCCGATCTCCATTCCATGGGGCAGTACATTCAAGAAGGATTGCGCAATATTTTCGAAACGGTAATTTCCGTTGAACGTACGGCGCATAAACTCCGTATTCCGGACGATCCTTCCAACCTCGACACCTTGAATTTTCTTTCCGGAAAGCGCATTGACGAAGTCAACAAACCGGCCGAATTGGGTACCATGTTGGCTCATGTGGACGGCGGTGTGCCCAATATTCGTATCGAAATACCCGCCGTTAACGAATACAATCTAGGCAAATTACTCTATTTCTTCGAAATAGCTTGCGGTATCAGCGGATATTTGTTGGGCGTGAATCCGTTCGATCAACCCGGCGTGGAAGCCTATAAAAAGAATATGTTTGCCCTGTTGGATAAACCCGGATACGAGGAGGAAAGCAAAAAAGTGAAAGCAAGGTTAAAATAAAGAAGCCTCCGTTTTCAAGGAAATAATTGTTTCCAAATACATTAAAACGGCGATAAATATGATTTTATCGCCGTTTTCAATTATATAAATTCAATAAAAACATCTTCCACAAAATCGAAATTATGCTATTACCTTTGAAAAACAACATCATTATTGAATTAATACAAATACAGTTAACAATTCAGTTGTCCTACAAATACGAAATACGTACGCAATCAATTATACATAAGCACATTAATCCAACTGCGTGTATTTTATCCGAATCATTGATTCCGTTTGTCCTACATATATCACCATTCGTCAAAAAGGGTAAAATTAATGCCTTTTGTTTGTTGCCGGATATGAAATTTTGTTATTTTTGCTACCGATTTTTCAACAAAATATCAACTTGACTTTTATATCTCTTTAGTACATTTTGAATGTCTGGTAATTTTTGAAAGCATTTCATACTTTCTTGCATCAGTTTTTGGCGTAAACTAAAAATCACACACAACAGTAATAATAACCAATTTAAATTCAAAGAACAATGAAAAAAGTAATCTTAACGGCAATTACAGGTATTATCATTGCGGGCAATGCTGCCGCTCAATATCTTCCGGAAGCGGGAACATGGAGTACCGAAATTCAATTCACACCTTGGACATCCGGATCTTCGTTTCAACTGAATCAATATGGCGTAAAAGGACGCTATTTCGTCTCGGATAAATTTGCTGTACGGGCAAGCCTCGGGTTTAACATGAGAACAGAAAAAGGTTTCGAATACGGTGACGATTGGGATGGAAAAGAAGTAGAACAAAAAACGGTAAACAGATCCACAGGGCTGACTTTTCTCCCGGGGATCGAATGGCACACTTCTCCATGGGAGCGCATTTCCATATATTATGGGGCCGAAGCGGGAATCCAAATGCAATTTGCCTCACAAAAAATAACCAATGCCGGTTTCGAAACCGGAGATACATACGAAGTGAAAGGTTGGACCGAATTTTCCAACGGGACAGTATCAAATAAGGGATTCGGCTTTGTCGTCAATGCTTTCACGGGTATCGATTTTTATATCGCTAAAGGCTTATATATGGGTGCGGAATTCGGGCTCGGTTTCAGATCCTTTAAAACGGGCAAAATTGAAGAAACGACGAAATCGGGATCAAGCAAAAATACCACAACGTACGACAATCATACCCAAACATCCAATCTCGGATTTTATTGCATGCCGGCATTTCGGATCGGTTGGAAATTTTAATTTGTTCGGTAATCCGGAAGTGTGCCGGATATGCCTCCGGATTACCGATTTTCATCATATTATTAACATATTAACTTAAATTTTAATATGAAAAATTTTAAATTAATCACTCTGCTCGTGTTTTTTGTTGCCGGGTTAACTGTCGGATGTTCAAAAGATGACGATAAAAATACCGGCGACATCGAATTATCGGTATCGGAAAGCAAATTAACCGTATCGTCTGCCGGAGGAGAGATGGAATTTGACATTACCTGCAACGGTAAATGGACGATCAATTGTAACGAAGATTGGATTTCTTTCGACACGGAATCCGGGAAAAAGGATGCTACCGTAACAGTTACCGCGGAAAAGAACACTGCTTCGGAAACCCGAAAAGCCACCGTAACGATTACCGCCGGAGATATTACCAAAAAAATTACCGTAACACAAACTGCGGCAAACGATCCGAATGATGGCGGCGGCAAAGTTCCCTTGGTAAAAGAAATATATTACAACGGCGAGCTGTCGTATACGTTTGAATATGACAATAATAATCGGATATCAATAATGTACGATGTTGATTGGGATGCAACATGGACATTTACCTACAACGGTTCCGGAAAAATAACAAGTATTAATGTAAATGGCGACGTCGCACCCATGGAATATAAAGGTAATACTTCCATTATATTGGATTGGTGGGGAGATGAATTAACGCTAAACAGTGATGGATTTGTTACCAAAATTGTAGGTGACGATTATACCCAAAACTTAACATATACAAACGGCAATCAAACCAAGAACGTCTATAAAGAGGGTAATGAGACTTATACGCATTCATTTACTTACGATACCAAAAAAGCCCCTTTCTATAATTGTAAAACACCTAAATGGTTTTTGCAATACAGGGATTGGTGGTGGGATTCGTTTTTTGATACCAATAACAATAAAAATAGCGTGAAATGGCCGGATAACACCACAAATATACTCAATCTTACATATACTTCCGACGGATATCTCAAAACACGCGAAATGAATGGAAATATTATCGAATATATCTATACGAAATAATCGGGGAAGTCATTTGTGAATAAATAACAATAACGCCGTCGACAAACAATTTTATTGTCGACGGCGTTTAATTGTTTATGAATATCAAATTACATCCTAATCGTCATCCTCTCCGCCCGCGTTGGCAACATATCCTTTCATAATCCCTCGTTTGGAATTTCTGACGAAATCAACGATATTATCGCGTTCTTCGCTTTGCGGAAAATTTTCCTCGATATATTTGATTGCCTCGCTGTTATTCAATCCTTTTTGATACAACGCACGATAGATATCCTGCAATTCCCATATTTTTTCGTTGCTGAATCCGCGACGACGCAGCCCTATCGAATTAATTCCCACGAATGCCAACGGATCACGAGCCGCTTTCACATAAGGTGGAACATCTTTACGCACCTTCGAAGCGCCGCCGATCATCACATGTGCTCCGATACGCACAAACTGATGCACCATGGTTCCTCCCGCAAGGATTGCCCAATCGTCCACTTCGACCTCACCGGCCAATCCGGAATGACTGACGATCACGCAATTGTTGCCGATACGTACATCATGGGCAAGATGCGAATAAGCCATGATCAAGCAATTATTGCCCACCACTGTTTTATTTTTAGCTTTGGTGCCGCGATTAACGGTCACACATTCGCGAATGGTCGTGTTATCGCCGATTTCGACAATCGTGTATTCTCCTTCGAATTTCAAATCTTGCGGAACCCCGGCAATCACGGCTCCGGGACATATCTTGCAATTCTTGCCGATGCGGGAGCCGTCCATAATTACGGCATTCGACATCACCCAAGTTCCGTCGCCGATCACCACGTCTCCGGCAATATTCACGAAAGGTTCGATGACAACGTTTTCTCCGATTTGCGCGTCGGGATGAACGCAAGCTAACTGGTGTATCATACTTTTCGGTATTATTCTTTGTCTTTATTTATTGTAACATTTAAATATCGGAAACGTTCGCAGACGTCTATCAGCGCTTTATTCTTTCACTTTAACGATTTGCGCCGTTAACTCCGCTTCGGTGGTCAACGTTTCGCCCACATAAGCCTGCGCCATCATGGTGGCTATGCCGCGACGAATTTCTCCGACCAATTCGAGACGAAAAATCAACGTGTCGCCCGGTACCACCGGTTTTCTGAATTTCACTTTATCGATTTTCAAGAAAAAAGTCAAATAATTTTGGGGGTCAGGTACCGTTCCCAAAACAAGTATGCCTCCGGTTTGCGCCATGGCTTCGATAATAAGTACCCCCGGCATTACCGCTTGCGCCGGAAAATGTCCCACGAAAAAGGGTTCGTTCATACTCACGTTTTTCACCCCGATTACCGTGGTTTCCGTTATACTTATTATTTTATCGACCAACAGAAACGGCGGACGATGCGGTAATATGTTCTTAATTTGTTCAATGTTGTAAATCGGCGGCTCATTGGGATTGTATTTGGGGATCAATGCCTTGGCCATCTCTTTTTTAATGATTTGGCGAAGCATTCGCGCCATTTGATTGTTGGCGGCATGACCCGGACGCGTAGCCACGATTCGTCCCTTTATTTGTTTTCCGACCAAAGCAAAATCGCCGATCAAATCGAGCAACTTATGGCGTGCCGGCTCATTGCCGAAACGTAACTCCAAATTATTGAGAATTCCTTCCGGTTTTATCTGTACCTTCGGCATGTTGAACAGAGTAGCCAACCTGTCTAATTCGTTTTGTCCGACAGGTTTATCGGCAATAACAATGGCATTATCCAAGTCACCGCCTTTAATGAGATTATGTTGCAACAACGGCTCCAATTCGTGCAGAAAAACAAACGTACGGCAGGACGATATTTCCGTTTCAAATTCTTCCATATTGGTCAACATCGCATATTGGTGACCCAACGTACGCGAGTTATAATCAATCATCACGTCAATGCTGAATTGATCGTCGGGGTAAATGGCGATTTCCACGCCTCTCGCTTTATCGGCGTATACGATGCGTTCCTTTACTTCGAAATACTTGCGTACGGCATCCAACTCAATAATCCCGGCTTGTTTGATCAACTCGACGAACGGTTTGGAACTTCCGTCCACGATCGGCATTTCGGGCCCGTTAATTTCCAGTAAGGCATTATCGACGCCCATCCCCCACAATGCGGCCAAAACATGTTCAATGGTACTGACTCTCGCTCCGTTTTCTTCGATGGTGGTTCCCCGCGACGTATCGACAACATTTTCCGCAATAGCCGCTACAACGGGTTGTCCCTCCAAATCGAGACGTTTAAATTTATACCCGTGATTATGAGATGCGGGACGAAGCGTCAATTCCACCTCAACCCCGGTGTGTAGTCCTTTCCCTTTAATCGATACAGGCTTTTGGAGCGTATGTTGTTTTACCAGCATAATCTTATTTAATCGTTTGACATTTACGAAAATGCGCCACCCAAAAGGCGAACGATTTCTGCTTACAAAAATTTTGCAATGATAGGCATTTTTCGGCAACTATCCCTAATCGGACAAAGATTTATCGCCAATTGACGGATAAGAAACGGATTACATGTCGAGAAGCCCTTGAAGTCCCATTCGACAATGTTCGATTTCTCCGACAAACATTCGCGGCACTTCACCTCCGGGATATATTTCGCGAGCTTTCTCTCTTGCCAGAATTGCTTGTATCTCCTGCGACAAAATCAACTCAAGACTGAAAACTTTACGACATTCAAGAATCAAACGCGCTTGCGGATAATAGATATTACCCGAATCGGTGACCGACGGTTCGAGGTTTTTATCTCTCGCACCCTGTTTTGATCCGAAAAAATCGAGGATATGTCGGTATTCCGCAGAAAAATAGCACAACGTGAAATAATCGTTTTTATCGATAAAACGAAGAACATGTTTTTGCGGGCGAACAAAACAAACCGCTATCGGTTTGAATGTTAATTCTAACGCAAAGCGACAACTCGCCACCGAAGAATTATACAGATTAATATTTCCGGCGCTCAATAAGGCGGCATTGTCTCCGGTTAATTTATCGATGTAATTGCGTAAATATTCCGCTTGAATTTCTTGAAATAATTGGGACATATTATCGAAATGCTATCCTGTTCGACAACCAAAACTTACGATAAAAATAATCATTCGTTCGAATGCAAAATTAATAATAATTTACGGATATGTATTGATTTATTTGCTTTTGTCGTAAGCAACATGTCAATTCTTCACTGATTTTTGTATCTTATAATTAAGTACATTTGTCAAACGAAAAATTTTTTAATTGATTGGAAGTATGTTAAATTTAAAACCGGGAGATAAAGCTCCCGAATTCAAAGGGAAAGATCAAAACGGAAAAGAAATAGCCTTATCGGATTATCGAGGTAAAAAATTGATATTGTACTTTTATCCGAAAGACAACACGAGCGGATGTACGGCCGAGGCATGCAGTCTGCGCGATTCGTACGACGACTTCCGTAAACGCGGATACGAAATTGTCGGCGTAAGCCCCGACAGCGAAAAATCGCATACGGGTTTTATCTCCAAACACGGATTACCTTTTACGCTCATTGCCGATACGAACAAATCGATTGCCGAAGCCTATGGCGTATGGGCCGAAAAGAAAATGTACGGTCGTACGTACATGGGTATTCTTCGCACTACCTTTGTAATTGATGAAAACGGTGTCATTGGAAAAATCATCGAAAAAGTCGATACGAAAAAACATGCCGAACAATTGTTAAAGTAGATTCAAAAATTCAAGGATTTAAAATTTGCGTAACGAAGGAACTTGCAACTCTTCCGTTACACACTGATTTATCAATACTTTTATTTCTTACCTTTTACTTGAAATGACTCCCGATCATATTCGCGATATTTTGGAAGCCGTGCGTCAAGGCAAACAAGACGTTGACACGGCGCTTGAACAATTGAAAGACCTTCCGTTTACCGACATGGGTTTTGCCAAAATAGACAATCATCGGCAATTACGTACCGGCTATCCCGAAGTGATATTCTGTTCGGGAAAAACTCACGAACAAGCCGAAGAAATCATCAGACTCATGTACCTTCGCGGAAATAACATATTGGCAACCCGTGCGGGAGAGGAACTTGCGCAACGAATTAACGCATTATACCCCGAAGCGGAATACAATGCATTGGCGCGAACGATTACCATACGACGAAACGAAGTATCGATGACGGAAACGTACATTTCCGTCGTAACAGCAGGAACGGCCGATATTCCGGTGGCCGAAGAAGCTGCGGTCACCGCCGAATTGTTCGGCAATAAAATCGAACGCATTTATGATGTGGGCGTTGCGGGAATCCATCGACTTTACAGCCGTATCGACTTAATCCGTAACGGACGCGTGATTATCGCCGTGGCGGGCATGGAGGGGGCTTTACCGGGCGTCATTGGCGGATTGGTCGATAAACCGGTGATTGCCGTACCGACAAGCATCGGATACGGCGCCAACTTCAACGGTTTGTCGGCATTGTTGACCATGTTGAATTCGTGTGCCGCGGGAATTTCCGTCGTAAACATCGACAACGGTTTCGGTGCGGGATATTTGGCAAGTTTGATCAACAGAGGGTAAATCATGCGCGTGGTTATTCAACGAGTCGGTGAAGCATCCGTTACCATCGACGGAAAGATTTATTCGAAAATAGGAAAAGGGCTGATGATCTTGGTCGGATTCGAGAATTCGGATACACCGGAATCGATTGATCGATTCTGTGCAAAAATCATCAACATGCGTATTTTCTCCGACACCGAAGGTAAAATGAATTTATCGGTGCTTGATGTTGACGGCGAAATTTTGGCCGTCAGCCAGTTTACGTTGCACGCATCCGTGCGCAAAGGCAATCGGCCATCATTTATTCGATCCGCGCCACCTGCTGTAAGCGAACCGTTATATCGATTCTTTCTGGAAAAAATGAGCAAATTGCTCGGGAAACCCGTTGCCGCGGGAATTTTCGGCGCCGATATGAAAGTGGCGTTAATCAACGACGGTCCCGTTACCATTGTCGCCGACACGGAAAATTTGGAATAACCTCCCGAACCCCGGACAACATTTTTCGGTAAAATTTGGTACCTTTGCCGAGTCGAGACACGGATGGTGTAAATCATCCCGAATTTTACTTTAGGGCCTTGCCGCAAGTGTTTCATCGGTTAAAAGCAAAAATCTTAAAACAAAAATAAAATGATCACAACCGAGCAATTAAAAGAATTGCACGAGCGCGAGGATGCGCTGAGGAGGTTTCTTTGACGTCGAACGCAAGACGATCGAATTAGAAGAAGAAGAAGAAAAAACGCAAGCGCCCGGTTTTTGGGACAATCCCAAAGAAGCGGAAAAGCAACTGCGCAAGGTTTCCGGCATCAAGGAGTGGGTGACGGCCTATCGTAAGGTAAAATCGCAAGTGGACGACTTGACGGTACTATACGATTTTTACCGCGAAGGCGAAGCCTCCGAAGACGATGTGCAGGCACAATACGATGCCGCGTTGCAAAGCATCGAAAATTTGGAATTCAAAAACATGCTTCGCGCCGAGGAAGACCACATGGGCGCCATCCTAAAAATCAATTCGGGAGCAGGCGGTACCGAAAGTCAAGACTGGGCTGAAATGCTCATGCGCATGTATCTGCGTTATTGCGAACGCAACGAATTCAAAGTTCGCGAAATGGATTA
>JAVBNP010000221.1:0-34679 GCA_031551455.1 Bacteroidales bacterium
CGGGATGCAGGAAAGCGCCATGATCATATCGATCAACAACGATCCCGCGGCGCCCATCAACGCCATCGCCGATTATGTCATCACGGGCGATGTGTTCGACGTGGTTCCCAAGATGATCAAATATTATAAACAAAACAAAAAGTAATTCAATTTTTGATTTTTGATTGTCGATTTTCGATTACAGCGATCGGAATCAAAAATCAAAAATCGAAAATCAAAAATATAAAGCAATGGCTAATTATTATACGGATAATCGGGACCTGAAATTCCACCTCACGCATCCGCTCATGAAGCGAGTAATCGAATTGCGCGAGAATAATTTTACCGAAAAAGATAAATTCGATTATGCACCGCTCGATTACGAAGATGCCATCGACAGTTATGACAAGGTGTTGGAGGTGATCGGCGAAATTTGCGGCGATATTGTTGCACCCAATGCCGAATCGGTGGATGCCGAAGGCCCGCAGGTGGTGGATAACCACGTGGTTTATGCCCGCGGTACGCAGCAAAACTTGGATGCTTTGCGGAAAGCCAACTTGATGGGGATCACGCTTCCGCGCGAATACGGCGGATTGAACCTCTCGGTGGTGCCTTACACCATGGCTGCCGACATCGTGTCGCGCGCCGATGCCGGGTTTGTCAATATCTGGGGTTTGCAGGATTGCGCCGAAACTATCAACGAGTTTGCCGATGCCGCGCAAAAGGAACATTACCTTACCCGCGTGAGCGGCGGCGAAACATGTGCCATGGGCCTCACCGAACCCGATGCGGGCTCGGATTTGCAGGCCGTGCAATTGAAAGCCTCGCAAAAACCCGACGGCTCGTGGGTACTCAACGGTGTGAAACGCTTCATCACCAACGGCGACGGTAACATTTCGCTTGTGTTGGCACGTTCGGAAGACGGAACGAGCGACGGCCGCGGCTTGTCGATGTTCATCTACGATCGTTCGCACAATGCCGTGAAAGTACGACGCATCGAACATAAATTGGGAATTATCGGTTCGCCCACTTGCGAACTTGTTTTCAAAGACGCTCCCGCCGAATTGGTCGGTTCGCGCAAGCTCGGACTGATCAAATACGTGATGGCCTTGATGACCGGCGCCCGTTTGGGTATCGGCGCACAATCGGTAGGCGTATCCGAAGCCGCTTATCGCGAAGCATTGGCTTATGCCAAAGAACGCCGCCAATTCGGGAAAGAGATCATCAAATTCCCCGCCGTATACGAAATGTTGGCAAACATGAAGGCGAAATTGGACGCATCGCGCTCGTTGCTTTACGAAACCTGCCGTTTTGTGGATATTTACAAGACGTTGGAAAAGATTTCGCAAGAACGTACGCTGACGCCTGAAGAACGCAACGAAATGAAATCCTATCAACGTTTGGCCGATATTTTCACGCCGTTGCTCAAAGGCATGGCCAGCGAATATTGCAATCAATCGGCTTACGACGCCATTCAGATTCACGGCGGATCGGGATTCATGAAGGATTATCCCGTCGAACGCATCTATCGCGACGCACGCATCACTTCCATCTACGAAGGAACGACGCAGTTGCAAGTGGTCGCGGCCATCCGCGGCGTTACCACGGGCGCTTTTATCAAACACATTCGCGAAGTATACGAAACGGCCGAAATTCGCCCCGAATTACAAGCTTTCCGTCGCACGCTTCAAGAAATGACCGCCGAATGCGAAGCTTGCATCGCCAAGGTGACCGAAGTGAAAGACAACGAATATTTGGATTTCCATGCACGCCGCTTGGTCGAAATGACGGGCAACATCGTGATGGGTTATCTGTTGGTGCTCGACAGCCAACGCGACGAACATTATACCAAATCGGCCGAAATATTCATCAAACACGCCGAAGCCGACAACAAGCAAAAGAAGCATTATATCGAATCGACGGTGTTGGACGATTTGGGGTATTTTAAATACGAATAGCGAATAATTCCGACCGGGGGCTCATCCTAAAAAACGCTACAGAGGTTAATACGACAAAAATATTGGTTTTATCCGAGGGAGGCAAGCTTGTCTCTCTCGGATTTTTTATAAGTTTTTATTTTCACCTCGTGTTTACGATGCATTTGCTCGGATGTCAACATGTTGCATGAGCAATGCGGTCTTTTGGCATTGTAGATTTCGATACTGTTTTTAACAAGCATTTTCCTTATATTCAAATTCGTATCGTACTTTTCCAATAAAAATTCCTCTTTCAATATTCCGTTCATCCTTTCGGCAACCGCGTTGGCGTAAGGGTCGTTTACTTGCAACTTGTTGCTCATCAATTTCTCTTGATAAGCGTCACAACAATATTGTACCCCTCTGTCCGAATGATGTATCAACGGCTCGTTCTTGTATTTTCGGTTTTTCAGCGCCATGTCCAACGCTTTCAAAACTTCTTCGGCTCCGAGGTTGTCGACAAGTCGTATCCCACGATCCTCTTCGAATAAACGTCCGTTATCAACGCCAAATAAGAGTGATTATCCCTGTTGTCCAAGTATGTGATATCGGATGCCCATACCTGCTCCGGACGTGAGGGAACCAAGTCGATGATCCGATTTTTGTGTTTTCGAAACCTGTGATGCGAGTCGGTGGTCGTCCTGTAACTCCTTGCGGATTTGATCTCCATATGATTCGCTCGCATAATGGAGAAAAGTTTGTCCCGTCCCACGCCCAAAGCCGACAATTCGTCGTGCAAGATATGATATAACTTGCGGGTGCCGATACGAGGCATACGCTTGCGTATACCGATTACAAGATCGACTGCCTTGCCGGCGGTATCGCAATGTTCCGCCGCAGAACGAATTCTCCTGTAATAAACCTGTCTGCTCACCCCGAACAATCCGCAGGCGAAAACTAACGTTTCCTTTTGTTCTTCTCTGAACCGATCGATTGTTCGGCTAAGGAGTTCTTCTTATCGGGATTCCGTATTCTTTTTCCGCCAATTCTATCATTATGTCGAAAAGAATCGCTTTCTTGTCCAAGGTTTCAAGCTGATTCTCCAGAAAAGCTTTTTGTTTCTCCAATAATTTGACTTTCTGTTCCAACTCCAACAGCTTTTGTTCTTGTGTTTTCGGTATATTCAAAGTGGTTTGATTTTCCCAATCAAAGGGTACGTCCTTTCGCAACCAAACGGTAACGGTATGATCCCCTTGTATACCGTATTTACGATGTACCCCTTTGATACCGATTTCTCCGCGTTCGATTTCTTGAACAACGGACAATTTAAAAGACATCGAGTAGTCTTTTTGAGTACGCTTAATATACTCCCTGCTTGATTTTTCTTCCATACCATTACTTTTTTTTAGGGCGAGACAAATCATTGGTTCTGTTAGGTAAAAATACAAAAAAAACCATACTCAAGTTTGTAAAAATAAGAACCCATAAAAAGTCAGAGCGTTGCAAACTTATGTTTGTAACGCTCTGAAATACATAATATTTTTTGTCCCGATAAACCTGCAACGATTATTTGGTACCGGTCAAAACTTTTCCTGTCAGAATTCGAACTCGGCTACTTGTATCAATCCGTTGCCCGCGGGTTTGGATTCTTTCGACATTTGCAGGCAGGCTATCCGTCGTTGTTGCGCGGTACCCGCGGAGTAACCGGTATATATTTCAACCATTACGGTTGAAGGACCTTCTGCTTTCACTTGCGAATCGCCGTAATAATTAACATATATTCGATACTTGCCTTTGATGGCTTTTTTGAGCATGAATTGTTCGGGGCCATAACCTTGAGTAATGTCGTTGCTGATACGTCCGCCGGCGGCGGTTTCTTTATGCCCGTAGAAACAAGTTTCGCCGTTAGGATCGATTACGTGTAAATCGATATCCGTATTATTCATGTTCCAATTTATCACTACGCGAATGTCAACGGGCATCGACTTGATCAAACTCTTATCGACAGCCGAAACATTCAATTTATTATTTGTCGTAATCAATCGATTAAGTTCCGTTACGGTAACTTCTTCTATTCCCGCACTGCGCCGATTGATATTTTGTGCGTATGATTGAGTCAACACCGAATACAACATGTCGAGTGCTTCTTGGTCGCGTCCGGCATCGGTCAATGCCAGTGCATAATCGCGATAACTTTGCGGCTCCATCGGACGCCATTGGATCACTTTTTGACAGATGTAGGCCTCAAGCGCGTATTCGCCGTATTCCTTCAGTCGGTAACCGATTAAGCGGTACAACGAAGCATTTTCCAAATCCATGTCGGCGATGGAAGTGAGTATTTGTAAGGCTTTTTGGCGATCGTTATGTCTGAAAAACCAATCGGCCATATCGAAATAAAAACCGGGCGTACCGATATAGTCGGAACGAGTTTTCAAATACATTTTATAATCGGCGTCGGTTTTTCCGGTCAATGTTTTCATATAATCTTTATCCTGTTTGATCGGAGTTAACTTAATGTCGGGACGAACCGGTCCGGATGCAATACGTTTGTCGGCAATCAATTCCTTTTTGTTTGCCGATTCGTTTTGCATTGGTTCTTGTTCGATCATTGAAACCGATTCCGCCAATACCGTTTGACGACGGGCGACATGATCTCGTATCGATACATCTTCCGTTACTTCCATATCCGCTGCGATCATCATATCACTCACCATCTCCGTTTCACGAACATGTTGTACTGCAGAAGGCGGGGGTGGTACCGGCATCGATTCGTCGACTTTATCGGGTCGGGGATATTTCGATTTTACCGGTTTGAAATCCTTTTCCCACCAACGTTTCAATTCCGCCATCGCCGTTACGGCGTTTGCCAAAAGGCTTTGTTGCTCCCGACCCATTCGATCCTCTTGTCCTTTTCTCCAACGATTGTATTCATCTCGAAGTTCGGCGGGAGGGGTAATGCCGTAAGTGATGTAATCTTGCAGAGTTTCGAGCACGATGAGCGAAGTGTTGCGCGTAACGATGCCGAATTGTTGTCCGAGTTCGGATAATTCTTCTTTATTTTTTTCGTAACGCATATCCAACTCGTTAATCTTTTTTTGTGCCCATATCCGATACACGTTTCCTTCGCTTCCGGAGCTTCGTGCGTCGAGTTTGATCGTTTTTTCCGTGGTAACTTTATTTCCGTAACCGAACAACAAGGTTATTTCGGCACGAGGCTCATCCGTAATGCCCGCTACGGAAAAATTACCGCGTACGGGAGTAATCACGGAAGGGTAAACTTCACGTACGGCATCGGATTTTTTTACGCCGAGGAAACAGAATGATTCGGTAGCCAATTCGATTTCCGCTTCGGCAAGCGACAGGTCGTTAAGGTTGATGAATTTTCCGCCGGTTCGGGCTGCAATCCATTTGAGTGCACCGTAATCGGCACGGGGTGACGATACGATGCAGTGAATGGGACGCAACGGATCCGATTTTTGCATGATGTCGGCATCGCTTAACGACGACATTCCGTCGGAGAAAAATAAAAATTCACGACTTGAGGCATTGGTCAAATCAACGGCTCCGTAATTTGTGCCGCCGTCGTATTCAGCCGTTTCCAAAACGGCACGTAAGGCAGACCAATCACCGTCTTTGATCGTAAACTTTCCAGCATCGACGAAACGGTTGTTCAACAGGTAAAGATTGATGGTCAAATTTTTCTTCTCGCGAATCAATATATCCAACAATTCCATGTCGCATTCGATGTCGCGACGAAGTCCGCTTAAAGAAACATCCCAAATAACACCCAAATCGTCGGTCCATTGTTTTTTGCGTTTTTCGGCTTTGGGATAGCAGGATGCCGTGAAATACCAACTTCCCGATGCCGATTGCATCACCGGTTGCGATGCATCATCGGAAACAGGCAACGAGAACGCCAGCAATTTCGACGGCAGATAGTCCTTGCGAGAGAATGAGGATACATAATTGGTTCCTTGCTTGTCGAAATGCAGTTCGCCCGTTGAGCTTTCTTCCGTACGGGGCTTTTCTTTGCTTTGCCAAACGGTGGCGGTTACCGAGAAATTCTCGATTGATTCTTGATAATCCATCGGAAGACGATAACGCAACAATCGATTGTCGGCGCGTAATTCCTGTTCGTATCCGATGGATACGGTACGAATGCCATTGGCCGGGATGGGATATATTCGTGTCCGAAAGTTATTTCCTTCCACCCGTTCGAGTAAGCCCGGATCAACCCGTCGTTGCTCAATCTCTTCAAATACCTGTGTCGCTTTGGCTTTTTCCACGGGTACCGCTTCACGCATCTTTCCGTTGATATCCAAAGCATAACGGCTTATCGTTACTCCGTCGGGTAAAGGGAAAAGTAATTCGCCTTCGAGTATTTTTCCGGTGCGATTTTTAAAAGTCATGGTAAACATGGTGGTTGCAACGTTACCCGTAACGTCTACCCGTATATCAAGCGTTTGCAGGTATACTTCGGCGCTTCCTTTTTTCCCGCCGACATTCAGGGTCGGTATCTGAGCGGTGAGGTGAGATGCGCTCAACAACATACAAACCGACAAGTAAGATAATTTGGTTTTCATACCGTTTTTGATTTAGATGATTATGATTAATATTCACGAACACCTAATAGATGCATCATCACGGTAAATTCCATAAAAGATATCGTTTTTTTCAAAAATATTTGCGTAGATCGGCTATTTTGCTTTATATCAAAAAATAAGGTCTATCGATTTTTACCGATAGACCTTAGCATGATTTATCGATGATTATTTTTCGGAATTTACATGAGAAAATTCCTGCAAGTTTTCATCATCCCCAAAAGATCTTATCTCAATCGAAATGTTCGAAATACTTTATCAAAATAGTCGTTCGTTGATGATCAATCCTCTTTTTTCAAGTTCATCGTGGATGGCAAGGCAATTGTCAACTTCATAATCGGGTTCCAAATGATATGCGATTTGCAGCGGTCCATTGTCGTTATCCTCCAATGTTTTGTCGAGCCATTCCGAAATTCGGAATCGGGGAACACCTTTCATCAAATGTTCCATCGGCGGAGCGACATGGATTGTAAAGTCGGGACCTTTTAAGTCACGGATCAAACGAAGGGAAGTATCCGATCCGGTGTCGATAATTCCGAGGTTCTCGATATGCGATATCGATGTCATGATATGATCGGAAAAACCGCAACTGTGAAGACGAATGACTCCCAATTCTTTGCCGAGTTTATTAACATACGGAACGATAAATTCGTCGTACAATTCGGCCGAGATCATTGTTCCGGCACATTCTCCCACATGAACGGAAGTAACGGGGAGATTTGCCGATTCCGAAAAATGCTTGATAAGCGCAATGTATGCATCCGCAATCCAACAATGAACGGCATGTGCAAGCTCGGGATCGGACATCATGGTAATCATGATGTTGTCGCCGGTAAGTTTTAACGATGTGGTAATAATTCCGTGAATGGTTGCTCGTCCCGATTCATCCCAAAAAAACGGAGATATAACCCGTAAATCGGGAAGTGTTTCGGAAATATGTTTTATTTGATGATCCAAATCATGTACGAGCGGGTGGTTCAAGATTTCCGATATCGTCGGCAGATCTTCTTTTTTCGAAATCAATTCGAGCGGTTTTCCCGAAACATCGGCATCTTTGTCTTCAAAAAACGAAAATTCGGCCCCGAGAATTGCGGCCAATATCATGTTGGGTTGAATGGCGCCCACAAGAACATGATTTTTCCTCATGTGCTTTGCCTGCATCAAATTCGCTTCCATGTTGTAAATCGGATAACACGGAAATTTTTCTTTAACAAACTCGTGAATCGACGAATCTTGTTCCAACCGATATACGGGGTCGAAATAATATTTATCGTCGAACATGAAACCCGCCGATTGATGCAACCAACCTTTCGATACGCTTGCTTCGATACTGATCATGTGATGTTGTATTTGTATTTTATGCGATAAGTCGATATCTTGACGGCATAAGTTTTACATATCCAATGCAAAATAGGGCTTATTGGTTTGCCATTTGCCTTTGGTAAAATCGGGGAACGGCACCGGAGCATCTTTTTCAATCGATAAGCCCGAAAGTTCCACGATCGCAGTCATTACCGCCGAATCGTACACATCGATCGGAGTGGGGCCTTTAACCCTCACGGCTTCAATAAAAGCGGAGAGCATCACATAATCGGTACCGCCGTGTGATTGCGAGGAATAATCGGCCTTCCACCATTTGTGATTGTATTTTTCCTCGTATGGTTTCCATGGTTCCCATTGATGATATTCGGGACTTTGATCGATAAGATAAATCGAGTTTTTTTCTTCGTCGTATACGCCTTTGGTTCCCTGTAGCAACCATCTGTTCGAATACGGTCGCGGCAATTGCATGTCGTAATTGATAACGAGCGTTTTTCCCGCCTTTGTTTTCAGTGTGGACGTAACAATATCGCCTTGTTTCCAATTGATTTTCGCATTGGGATGATCGTCTCCGAATTTTCTTTTAAAATATGCGTTAATGCCTTTCGAGGCGGAAGCGGTCGAATAGATTTCCGTAAATATATCGCCCCTGTTGATGTTCATCCAACTCAAAATCGGACCGACACTGTGCGTGGGATATTGATCTCTGTTGTATTTCAGCAAATATTCGGCAGGCCATTTTTGTTTTCCCGTTTCGGCATCGAAAAACCAATGATCGATGCAATCGTGTGAGTGAGCGCAATGACAATGCACGATATCGCCAAACAGGCCGATGCGTTTCATGTTCAATGCGGCCAAATTATCTTGTCTGAAACTCCAATTTTCAAGCATCATGCACGGAATTCCCGTTTTTTCGGATGTTTCGACAAGTTTCCAAGTATTGTCTACCGTAAGGGCGGCCGGAACTTCAATTCCGGGATAAATACCGTTGTTCATGGCATAAAGCGCAATGGGCGCGTGAGAATCCCAAAAGGTTGCAATGATTACCGCATCGGGTTTTGCTTTATCGAGCATTTCTTTATACGTATTCCCGTCCTTAGAGTATACCGCGGGCTTTTTTCGTCCCGCTTTTTCGCACAACCCGGCTGCATTGTCCGCTTTGCTTTTGTCGAGATCGCATACGGCAACGATTTCGACACCGTCTATTTTCAACAGATTATTCAGTAGCGATGTTCCTCTGTTGCCCGTGCCGACAACAGCCACTTTTACTTTTTCGGCCCGAACACCGGATGCGGTTGCGATTTCGGGATATAAACCGAGACCGACGGTAACTGTTGCGCCGGCCTTGATAAATCCTCTTCGTGTCATGTTTTCCATATTCGTATGAATTTGATTGGTTTGCGAAAATAACATCAATATATGCAACAACGATTATTACTCGGTTATTTTTCTTCTTTTTCCGATTTTATGCCCCGATACGGCATAATACAGAATGAAAAAATAAAACGGAATTACTACAAGATACGCCCGCTGAGGGTCGAAAACATCGGCAATTCTTCCGTAAAGCAACGGTACGATGGCGCCTCCCAAATTACCCATGATAAGC
Source organism: Bacteroidales bacterium (assembly GCA_031551455.1). Classification (GTDB taxonomy): domain Bacteria; phylum Bacteroidota; class Bacteroidia; order Bacteroidales; family UBA4181; genus JAIRLS01. The sequence goes on from JAVBNP010000221.1 coordinate 9,423, forward strand.
AACGATGAACCGATACGGGTGAAACGGCCGAGCCCGTCGATCGCAAGCGGCCATATCGAAGGCCAAATCAACGAATTGGCCATGCCAAGCAACGCAATAAATACCACGGAAATCATTTTCGGAGAAACCACAGCCATAATCGTTAATACGATTCCGGCAACCGCACATATTTTCAATGCGTTGCTTTGCGAAATATAACGAGGTATGGCAATTACGCCGCAGATATAACCCAAAATACACGCAATCATCGTCAATGACGTGAAATGTCGTGCTATGGCAACGGGTATGCCTCGACTGATTCCGTAACTGATGATGGTGTCGCCCGCCACGATTTCGAGTCCCACGTCGCAGAAAATAGCAATTACCCCCAAAAGAAGATACGGGAATTGAAATACGGAAGTTCTCGATTCGGTACTTTTGTCATCATCGCTTTTGTTTGCTTCATCGGGGTTAATCTCCGGAAGTCCCGATTTTTTCACGAAGATGCCGATCAATACAAGTACTACCGCCATCACGACATAAGGCACCACTACTCTCAAGGCTAATTGGTCCAATGTTGTCGCTTTTTCAACGGCATCCATATTATTCAAACTTGCAAGAAGCGCGTCACCGTCTTTAAGAGCCATTACTCCGAAAATAAATGTCGCAATGATCCCGGCCGACTTATTGCAAATTCCCATGATACTTATTCTCCGTGCGGCGCTTTCGATCGGCCCCAAAATCGTAATGTACGGATTGGCGGCGGTTTGCAAAATAGCCAATCCCGTGCCTGTAATAAACAAACCGGTAAGAAACAGTCCGTAAGTTCTCGTAACGGCGGCGGGAATAAAAAGCAATGCTCCGACGGCCATCACAAACAAGCCGTACATCATACCCAATTTCAGCCCCGTCCGTTTCAATATTCCGGATGCGGGTATGGCCATGACCACATAGGCGACATAAAAGGAAAATGCGACTAAATACGATTCGAAGTGGTTCAGTTCGCACGATATTTTAAGGTACGGTATAAGAATACCGTTCAGCCACGTTACGAATCCGAAGACGAAAAACAACAATCCGATGATTCCCACGGACATTCGGGTTGCTTGCGTAGTTTTGCCCATATCGATTTCGAAAGTATTAATTTTATCGGTGAATTTACATCATTTATCCGGTTCCATGCCCAAATGGTAAAACGTAAACGTCCAGCTATCCGCGGCCTCCTCGATCGACTTTGATACCGGTTTGCCTGCACCGTGACCTGCATCGGTATCGATGCGGATCAATACGGGATCGGTATCTTTGGTTTTTGCTTGGAGGGCGGCGGCAAATTTAAATGAATGTGCCGGAACGACGCGATCGTCATGATCGGCCGTCGTTATCAACGTTGCGGGATAGGATACCCCGTTTTTAATGTTATGCAACGGCGAATATTTATAAAGGTATTCGAATTCCTTTTCGTTATCGCTCGAACCGTATTCGACCATCCATCCCCATCCGACGGTGAACTTTTGGTAACGAAGCATGTCCATCACTCCGACGGCAGGTAACGCCACGTGAAACAGATTGGGGCGTTGGGTCATCACGGTGCCGACCAATAAGCCGCCGTTGGAACCTCCGCCGATGGCAAGCTTTTTCGATGAAGTATATTTTTCTTTGATCAAATATTCGGCAGCGGAAATAAAGTCATCAAACACGTTCTGTTTTTTATCCAACATGCCCGCTTTATGCCACTCTTCGCCATATTCGCCTCCTCCGCGAATATTAGGTATCGCATAAACGCCGCCGTTTTCCAAAAATACCATTCGCGAAGCGCTGAAATAAGGCGTCATGCTGACATTAAATCCTCCGTATCCGTATAAATAAGCGGGATTTTTGCCGTTTCGAACAAGTCCTTTTTTATACACGATAAACATCGACACGCGTGTTTCGTCTTTGCTGACATAGAAAACCTGTTCCACTTCGTAATCGTCCGGATTAAATTTCAATTCGGGACGTCGGTACAATTCCGATTTTCCGGTTTCGATGTCGTACCGATAAATGGTTGCCGGCATGGTGAAACCGGAAAACGAATAAAACAGTGTTTTTTCGTCGTTTTCACCCGATAAACCGCTTGCCGAACCGATCATCGGCAGATTAATTTCTTTTTCCGCTTTACCTCGATAATCTAACTGTAAAATCTTGGTACTTGCATCTTTCAAATAAAAAGCAAACAGCTTGCCCCCTCCGGTTGAAACATTCTCCAAAAGTTCCACCGTTTCGGGAATTACATCCACGATGCGGGATGTGTCTGGATCGGCAGGATCGATGGATACCAAACGATAATTGGAGGCATCGCGATCGGTGTGAATCAACAAACGCCCGTTGTAATGGTCCACTACCGAATAATTATATCGAAATCCCTTCATCAAAGGGGTAATTTTGGCATAAGATTGCGTCAACGATCTGCAATACAATTCGTTACCCGAAGTACCTTCGGATGCGGTGATAATTAGGTATTCTTCGTCTTTGGTAACTTCGGCGCTAAAATAACGCAAAGGGTGTTCTTTGTCTTCGTATATCAACTTGTCGACAGATTGCGACGTACCGAGTTCATGAAAATACACTTTCTGAAATCGGTTTTGTTCGGACGATTGTCCCGAATCATCGGCTTCATCGTAGCGGCTGTAATAAAATCCGTTACCGTGCCATGCGGCTTCCGAAAATTTAATTCGGCTTAACCGATCGTTCAGCGGTTTTCCGGTTTCCGTGTCCATAACGAAAAACTCCGTCCAATCCGAACCGGCTTTCGAAATGCCGTAGGTCATATATCGATTATCGTTCGAAAAATATACACCGGTCAATGCTGCCGTTCCGTCCGTTGATAATTTGTTGGGATCGAGAAAAACTTCGGGAGTGCTTTCCGGAGTTTTCATCCGATACAACACGGATTGATTCTGTAAACCGTCGTTTTTGAAAAAATAGTACCAATCGCCTTTTTTGAAAGGCGTTGTGTAACGGGAATAATTCCACAACTCGGTTAACCGTTCTCTGATGCGGTTTCGAAACGGTATTTGGGATAGGTAATCCTCCGTTACTTCATTTTCCGCTTTTATCCATGCGGCCGTTTCCGGAGAACCGATGTCTTCGAGCCAACGATACGGGTCGTCCACTTTTGTCCCGAAATAATCATCCGATACGTTTTCTTTAATTGCTTGAGGGTAGGGTTTATGTTTGACGGTTTCTCGTTTACACGAATACAACATACACAAACAAAGTATAATTATATATTTTTCCATGCCGGTGCTAAAAAATAAATTGCAACATGACCAATAACGGCAAAAAGATTTAAATCTTGTAACTCGTCGCATTTTTTCATGTTACTGCGGCGATACGTATTTTTTGTAAAAGGACGGCCGGATTTCCTTAACCCGGACTTTTGATGATTTCTCTGTTTTCGGCCTTCGGCAAACTGAAACGTATGCAAAAACCTTCGTCGGGTTTTGTTTCCGCCCAAATGCGCCCTTTGCATGTTTCGACCAATGCTTTGCAAACGGCCAGTCCCAAGCCGTAACCTTTAAGATCGGGTTTTCCGGGTAACGACAGGTTTTCGGTAAGTTCAAACAGCTTTGTCGATTGTTCGGGAGTCAAGCCGATACCGTCGTCGGTAACCCATATTTCCATGTTTTCGTAATTCTCTTTTGCGCCGAGCGTGATCAATCCTCCCGCGGGCACGTACTTAAAGGCATTCGACATCATGTTGCGCAATACGGTATCAATCAGACGTTCATCGGCCAACACGAAAACGTTGTTTTGCACGTCGTTAACCAATCGGATGTCGTTTGCAGCGGCAAACGGCTCGTAATCGGCGAGCATGTTGGTTGCCAAATGCGGTATGTTTACCGTGGTCAAATTCGGTTTTAATTGGCCCGATTGTGCTTGCAACAAGAGCATAAAATTCTGAAAAAAGCCGTATAACGCAAACACGTCATTGTTAATCCGATTCAACGTGCCGTCGATGGCCACGGGTAAATCCGGGTTTTGCTCCTCCGTGAAATCGGCAATATCTTTGCTCAAATTGTCGATACCCGTGTAGGCGTATTGGGAAAGGAATCCGAATAATGCTCCTTGATTGTTCTTGATTGTTTCGGTTTCGTGAATCGCGTCGTCCAACGCCTTTTTGTTTTTCGCATTGACAGAAGCCGCACGCCGGCGATAAAAAACAACAGCTGCAACCGACAACAACGTGGCCAATATTGCCCATGCGATAAATATTCCTTTTCCGCCGCCCGATTCGGATACGACCCCAGGCGTATTTTCCGATCGATTGTTAACCGATGCGCGTACATCGTATTCTGTCCGTAATGCCGTAATTTGATCATTTAACGCTTTGGTATCGACTTGGTGATTCGCTTCGATCAACAAAGGATAATATTCGGATACGGCGTTAAGATTATTTAATTTTTGATATACGGTAATCAACGATTGGTAATAATCGCGCAATAATTCGGGATTATCGCGTTCTTTTGCGATCGCCAATCCCTTTTTGAGATGATCGATGGTTTCGGCATAATTAGATTGAAGCAGCCATACTTGGGCAAGATCATAATAACCTTGTGCCGCCGAATTCCAATCGCGAATGCGAAGTGACGCGTCGAGAGCGACTTTCAAGTGTCCGACTGCCTTCCAATACTCTTTGTTTTTTGATGCCATTCGGCCGAGTAGTGTTTCCGCATCGATGAGCACTTTGTCGTTTTTTGCTCTGCGGGCCGTTTCCGAAGCCTTGAGTGCATAAAAAACGCAACTGTCCGGTTGATCGTCCTCGTACATTTTCGCCACGTTCACCAACATGTCGGCTTTAACGGAGTCGGGAACTTGGTCGGAATCATTTCGCAAATCGTCCGCACGAAGATTTTCCCGTACGCCGAAAACATGAAAAACAATAAAGGAGACAATTAATATATGCTTGAATGTCATGTTCGACTGCTCGATTTTGGTTGCACAAAAATATAAATAAATTCGACTTATCCTCCAATTAAAATCGCATCGGAGAGATTCAAGTGAAGAAGATATTTTTCTTTTTACGAAAAATTGCGAGAGTCAACGTCGATCGATCATGAAATTAAAAAGCGGGATTGATGCTACATCAATCCCGCTTTTTAATTTCATGATTATTGTCTTGTTACTTGGACGCCGTTTCCGGATTCGATGCTATTTCTCCTTTGATGGTTATTCGTACGGGAGAATTTTTGGCATTCGAATTTACGGTAAATTGTTTGTTAAAGGATCCCGGGATATGTGTGTTGTTGAATTTCACCTTAATGGTGGCTTTTTCTCCGGGTTTAATGGGTTTATTGCTCGGACAAGAAGGAACGGTACAACCGCAGGTGGAAGGACAGCTTTGAATGATCAAAGGTTCTTTACCCGTATTGGTAAACGTAAATTCGCACTCGGCCAATCCTTTGTATTGAATAGTTCCGAAATCGTGAATCGTTTCTTCGAACGTGATTTCGGGCGCATTCGGATTATCTTCTTTTACTTGATTTTCTTGGCCGAAACTTTGTTTCGTCATCATGAAACAACAAGCAATCGTCAACAAAAAAAACTTTTTCATGGGTTATATGGAAAATTTAAAATTTCAATGATAAAACTGATCAAAACCGGGGAACAAAATTACACCATTGATACGTTTTCGGAACAAAAAAGTTACCCTAAAATTATCTTTTTTATACTTTTTTAACATTGCGAACAGGCTCGATTTGTTCCATGTTTTCCTTTTGCAAAATTCGTGCCTTCGGCATTATTTCAGTTTGGCATTTAACGAATACTTTAAATTCTCGTACTTAACCAAATCGCATCTGAACGACCCGACCAAAATATCGAATTTAATGCTGACGGGTATTTTGTTCTCGTCGTCGGTAAACCAAATGGTCATGTCGTCTTTTTCTTTGAAAATACGTCCGGGTTCCACGACGGGACCAAATTTGAGACAGCGATACTTGCCCGAACCGATGGAAATGTTTTCTCTCCCTTTGTATACGATGTAGAACGGGAATAATTCGTCGCCGAAATAGGTATCCAACGAAATGATATCGTTTTCTTTCAACCCGTTTAAGTCGAGCCGTCGCACGTAGTACATCACCGAGGCCATATCCAACGTATTCTTCGGAACGGAAACCCTTCCGTTTCGTTGGCTGTCCACATACATTTCCTTTTGATTGTACAATACTTCGTCGTAATATTTATAGCCTCCTTCGCTGATGTTACGTATGGCTTTATCCGGAAGATTGGTTTCGAGATCGAAAAAACTCTCGTATATGTCGTGTACTTTGTATATTTTATCGATTAATCCCGTTGTTTTTCCTGCTACAACCGCATGGAAAACCTTTTTGTTGTTGAGTGTGGTTTTACTTGCCGAAATTTTGACTTCTCCTCCGGTGATGAATCCGTAATGGATTCTGAATGTTAACAGTTCACCGTCCAAAAAAACGGGTTCTTCCGAAAAATCGACTTTCGGAACGGAAAACGACATCAAAAAGGGAATCAATATGATGAGTATCCGATTTTTTTCAATTTTCATATATGTCAAACAATAAGTACAAATTCGTTATATGTACTTTTACGTATAATTCGCATGATAAGTTTCGCCGATGCGATTTTGACCTTATTTTTTCAGCAAATCCCCGTAATGCTCATATAATGCGACTTGCGATTTCAACGGCGGATTGTTGTCGCGTTTATAACGGTTATCCCGTTCGACATTGATAATGCGTGCCTTGACATTATCTCGTAACTGTGTTTCGATGATGTATTTCAGTTCTTTTTGCAGGGTGGCATCGTACACGGGGACGGCTACTTCGATGCGCGCGTTGAGATTTCGCGACATCCAATCGGCCGACGAGATGTAATATCGTTCGTTTCCGCCGTTACATGTGATGAAAATGCGCGAGTGTTCCAAATAACGTCCCACGATGCTCACCGCTTCTATATTTTCGCTTAATCCGTTAACGCCCGGAATCAGCGAACAAATGCCGCGCACCACCATTTTGATGGAAACTCCGGCTCGGCTTGCCCGATATAGTTTTCGTATAACATCGGGATCGACAAGATTGTTTATTTTCAATAAAATCCAAGCTTCCCGGCCTGCTTCCGCATTTTTAATTTCTTCGTCAATTAAAGTGTAAATTTTACGACGCATGAACTGCGGAGATACCAACAAGTGATTGAAAACGGGATATTTAAACGGATTCTCGAAATAATCGAAAAGTTTTTCCACTTCGCGACCGATGCGTTGATCGGACGTAAGTAAAGACACATCGGTATATGCGGCGGCATTGCCTTCGTGAAAATTTCCCGTTCCGACAACCGAATAATGACGCAATCGTTTGCCGACTTGGCGGGTGATAAGCGTGAGTTTGCTGTGAACTTTCAATCCGGAGATGCCGAACACCACTCTGGCGCCGATTTCTTCCAAACGACGGGCCCAATAGATATTGGCATTTTCGTCGAAACGAGCTTGCAATTCGATGATGACAAGGACATCTTTTCCGTTTTGCACCGCATTCATTAATGCGCTGATAACCCGGGAATTTTTGGCAATTCTGTAAAGCGTTATTTTAATTTTGGTTACGTCGGGATCTATTGCGGCTTCGCGCAACAGGTTGATATAATCGGTAAATTTCTGATAAGGGAAATGCAATAAAATATCCCGATCGTCGATGGCTTTCAAAAGGCTCTTTCCCGTGCGTATTTGAGGATGTGAAAAAGGGGGCGCCGGAGCATACTCGAGTTCGTCTCCGCCGACGTTCGGAAAGCTCATAAAATCTTTGAAATTATGATAGCGTCCTCCGGGGATCAAATTATCGTCGTCGGTAAATTCGAGATGTTTGATCAGATATTTCAGCAAGTCTTTCGGAATATCCTTGTCGAACACGAAACGGACGGGTTGTCCGGTACGACGACGCGTAACGCTTTTGGATATTTTTTCGAGAAAACTTTTTGTCAAATCATTGTCGATATCCAACTCGGCATCGCGTGTCAACTTAATGGTATACGTTTCGTATCTTTCGTATTTGAAAATGGCAAATACCTCTTTGATATTAAATCGAATGATATCATCGAGCAAAATAATGTATTTTTTATCGCCGATGGCCGGAAGTTGAATGAAACGCGGTAAAATGGCCGTCGGAATATCCACGATGGCGTATTCGAAACTTCCGTCGGTTCGAGTAAGTTTGGTTGCAAGGTAGATCGCTCGATCTTCCAAATAAGGAAATTTATCGACATTGCCGCACATGATGGGCGAAATGGCCGATAACACTTTGTCGTGAAAATAGGAAACGACAAAATCCTGCTGTTCGGGCGATAATTGTGTTTCGTTAACAATGTAAATCTTTTTGCGCTCCAACTCAACCAATATGTCCAAATAGGTTTGTTGAGATTTGGCTTGAAGCCCGAGAACCTTGTTTTGGACTTGGTGCATCAATTTTTTCGGTGTTTCGCCCAACATCTTTTTCGAGTCGATTTTCAAATCGAGCATTCGCTTGATGGTTGCAACACGGACCTTAAAAAATTCATCCATGTTGTTCGAATAAATACCCAAAAATTTCATTCGTTCCACCAATGGAACGGTCGAATCGGAAGCCTCCTGCAATACTCGCTCATTAAACGACAGCCAACTCAATTCCCTGTTTACGAAAATACCATCCATCACCCTTCGATATTTGCCGGTACGTAAACAGCGATAAAGCGCTACGTCCGACCGATCAAATTATTAATAATTCATTGTTAATACCCGTTCGGAATTTTGACATTTGCCTTTCCGCCGGCGACAAAACACCTCGAGTATTTTGATAACCTTTGAGGCATTACTTTCCGGAAAACAAAGCTGCTTTTGTGTGTATCAATCCGGGAGGCAAACAAAATTCATTTCGCGAACTCGGTTCGGCTTTGTCATTAAAAACAACTCCCGGAGACCGTTTCGTCAAATTATGTGCTGTTTCTCCTTAAACGTAATTCCGACGTTTTCGCAAATGTATGCGATTTTTTTACATTCCGTCCGATGCGCCCGATTATTTTTCAAGAAAGCATATTCGAGCAAACACCGAAATACGGCATGTTGTTCGCAAAGTGCGATGTGTCAATTTCTTCTTGCCGCTTTCAACGCTTCGGTAGTCGTATAATACTTGGCAATCATGTTCGGAACTTCCCAATCGGGTAATTTGCCGTCGATCAAATATTGCAGATAACGCTCCGTAACTTGTCCGAAATGCGCTTCGTGCCCGTTATGATAACGATCGGGAACCAGCACTTCCCAACCCGAAGCATTTTTCTTCAATTCAATACCGGCATATTTTTCTGTTACTTTTTTCAAATTGTCCGACAAAACTTTCTCGAATCCGACAATATCCATACCGGACACGGGTTCGATATACAAGGTGGGCTTGTAGTTTTGGTCCGCACCTTGACGGATGGTCAAATCGGCTTTGGTACCGCGCATAACCGAATAATGTGTATCCCCCGTTCCTTCGGGAGCTGCATAATTCCATATAACGGCAACTTTGGCATGTATGCCTTTTAATTTATAATTGATTTCACCGTTGGCATACACCAACAAGGTATCGTTGCGCACATCTTTGGCAAGGTAATCGGGATATTCGGACAATGCGGTCACTTGTGAGAATTGTTCTTTGCTCATATCGGTTGTCCAATGTTTGGCCGATACGATCTCAACATCTTTTGTATAATCCAGCGTCACTTCGGGAAAACATTCCCATTGAACCAGATCCACCAAATGCGTGGTAACATCGACAATACCCTCGCCTTGTTGTTCCGTGTCGAAAAACCAAGCGGGACGTTTGAGCGCCGATCCCGATACATTCTTAAAAAAATGATGGACACTCTCTTTGGTCACGGCCGGATTTTCCGGAGAACCTTTTTCCAACGTGCCGAAAACTTCGGGCAACATCGAAAATTCTTTTTGCAACAAAGTGGTGATTTCGAAACGCTCGGTCATGATGTCGTACAACAAAACGTTGTTTTTCCGGGCCGATTCGAAAGCTTGCTTCAACAATTCGAAATTTTCCGCGTTAATAGCCATGGGCTTATCCGCAAGAACGTTGATTCCCGCATCAATCGCTCCTTTGATGTATTCGGTTTTTTTGCGATTATTGCCCGCGGTAACCATCACGTTTCCTTTCTTATCGGCAATCATCTTTTCGAAAAAATCGGAACCGCGATGCACTTCTTCTTTCCAGTGAGTCGGGTTCTCGGCGCGAGTGTTGTATGTTTCTATTTTTTTCAAGTGTTCGTTCAAATCATCGCCGTCGGGAGCGTATACGAAAACGATCGGATCAACTTGCCGATACATGTTTTTTTGCACCAAAGCCGCGTGAAAATGCCCGGGATCGAGCGTTATCAATTTCACTTCGCCTTCGGCGCCCGTAAATCGTGGTTTTCCTTCTTGTTTACATGAATTAATCATGACCGTTAACGATAAAAGCGACATGATGTATATATTATTTCTTATCATGATTTTATTTTTACGATGTTATGAATGCAAAAGTACAACATAATCGACAAAAATGATGCATTTGCATTTTTGCATAACCGGATTGAGATATTAATCTTATCTTTTTCCGAGAATTGTTCTCCTGTCAACAGGTATCAAAAGCATACGTAAAACCCTTATCTCAACAATGCTTTTTGTTTTTCAAATCATGTGTCATTATATTTTTCACAGGTTCAATGTTACACCAAAATAGAAAACGCGCCCGCCGAAATATTCATATTCATAACCGGTATAATCGGCCGTATATACCCTGCTTTGTTTGTTTCGTGCATTCAAAACATTATTTACGGTAAAATATACCAATAAAGTGTACTTTCCGAAGAAGAAAAATTTATTTGCCGCAAAATCGAACCGACCGTAAGCGCTCATGCGTTCTGAATTAACGGGTCCGTATATCGGTTTGTATGTTCCGGCGGAAATGTCAAACTCCCCGCTTGTAACGGGAGTGTACCAAGATCCCGCACGTGTGATATATGACAACGAAAAAGAACCGATTTTTAAATTTTGATAACTTCCCGTCAATTTTACGATGTAAGGTACATTGTTGGCCGAATTGAAGGACCGGTTGCCGTCATATCGCAAAGAGCGCAGATAAGTGTACGACCCCGACAAATTGAATCGTCGAAATATTTTTCGTTCCGCATGAATCTCCGTACCGAATATTTTTCGCCGATCGCTTTGATCCACGTAATTCGTAATATAATCTCCGGTCTCCGTTTTATAATATACGGCAGCACCCAAAGCTCCGCGATCCGATTGATGAGCGTATTCGAGGGAGTAATGTATCGCTGTTTGGTGTACGAAAGCCGACATGTAATAGTCGGGAATGTTTCGGCCGTTATATTTTCCGGCCGAAAACAACAGCCGGCTACGGGTCGTGAAATGCCACTTTATTCCCGATTGTCGGCTTAAAAACATGTCGTCCGAAGAAAAAATATTTGTTCGTAAAGCCCCGAAAACAATCAATTTTGGAGTGATATCCCATTTAACGGATAAATACGTTTCCAAGCTTTGATTTTTTATGGCATTGTCGTATGCCATCCAAGGCGCATCGGACGATAATGCATAATAATACAAAGGCACACGGCTGTTTCGAACTCGATAAGTCGGTTGTTCGAACGTGAACCCTGTTTGCAACACAACACGCTCTCCAATTCTCTTATATTCCAAGGAAGCATAGTGTTGCATGCTTATCGGCTTGTAGTTCATATTGCCGAATCTCACACTTTCTTTACTCCAATCGCCGCCGTAATTCAAGATAAAAACATGTTTTCCTCTTTGATGTCGGATAGCTGCTATCCCAAACACTCTGTTCTTTGCTGTCAGTGCGATTTCCTCATATCCGTAATTGTTCAACAGATACTCGCTACTTTCCTCAATAACATACAAGTAAAGGTTTATCGAAGTGTACTTTCCCGCCCGGGAATGAATGTTGAATCCGACATCGTACGATTCAAATCCTTTCACTCTCGGATTGGCATCACGATTTATTGCCAAGAAAGAAGATCCGTACTGATAATTACCGTATAGTCGAATGAAATTGTCGGGAATTCCGAGCATGCGGGAATACATGATTCCGGCGCCGCCCAATCCGCAGGATAATTCAACGGAATTTTCATCCAACTTCGAAGAAGTTTCTATTTCCACTATTCCCGCAGTCGCATTTCCATAGGTCAGCGGAGGATTGCTTGCATAAACATATTCGGTATCAATCAATCCGGTATTAAACAAGCTGAAGTGTCCCATATTGTTCAAATCTCCGAATTTCACGGGATGATGGACGGGAACGCCGTTGAGTACGATTCGGCTGCGAGCCGGCGAACTTCCCCGCAATGAAGGATTTGCCGATTCATCCGTATTGGTGGATGCGGATAAACCGATGAGCGCCTTTAACGGATCGGCATTGCCCGTAGGATTTTGGTAAATGCTCAATCGGTTCATCTTTTGCACCGAAAATTCTCCCGCAATGGGCCTTTGCGCAACAACGGTTACTTCATTCAAACCAATACTTGTTTCTTCCAACATGATTTGTATTTCTTTCGAAAAATCCGTGTCGGCAACAGGTAATTTTTTCGTACGATAACCAATGCACGCAATGGCTATTGTATCGGTTCGGTTCTCGGGCGATAAAGACAATCTGAATCGTCCGTCTTCGTCGCTGACCGTTCCGCGAAAAGTTCTCATGATCCAAATGTTCACCGACGATAATGCCCCTTCTCTACAGACAACTCGTCCGGTTAAGACTTGAGCCGAAACGGGAATCGAATATAACATCATCGTTCCGACAATGAATAACAACCTCATGGTTCACCGGTTTATTCTGTTTTTCAATTCCATCAATTCATAATTATCGGGGTACAATTTGCTCGTCTCATCCGAATATTTGCGGGCGAGTTCCTTATTCCCTGCTTTAAGGTATAACCGTATCAACAAAGCATAAGCCGAATCTTTACCCCAAGTCGGCGCAGATACTCCGGATTCGGATTTGTCATCAAGTCGAATTGCGGTAAGCAAATATTTTTCGGCTTTTTGTCCGCCGCCATATTGCGCCGGTTTATAAAAATCGCCGTAGGCTGCTGCCAGATATGCACGTAAATTATCGGGATCCAATTTTATTGCCGTCGCCGTATTATCCGAGGCTGTTTCCGCCAGAGCTCCCATTTTCATGGCATTGGTGACGAATTGCACGGAAAAGTTTTGCATCATGGCCAGCAAAGCATAATCTTCGGAACTTTTTCCTTTTTTCCCTTCGAGCGATTCGATGCCTTCATTCAATTCCGATTCACTTTCGGTTCGATCGGACATTTTCAATAAGTATATCGCTTTGTAATATTTGGCATACGCATACCAGTAAGTCGCAATGGGGTCGGTGCTTGCCATCAATTCGCTTTCTATTTCCGCAAATGCGGTATCACCATAGCCGGCAAATGAAGCATAAAATGCTTGGTTAATTCGTTGCTGCATATCAACTAAATTATCCCTATGGGCTGAAACAGAAAAAGAGACCCAAGAAAAAATCGAAAGAATCAGTATCGTTTTCATAATAAAATTATTTATAAACTAATTTATAAAATAAACTAAATGGGTAAAAAATTATTTGTCTTTATTGATGTATTGTTGCAATGTCCGGACATACTCATCAAAAGCGGAAATTCCTTTTTTGGTGATGCTGCATATCGTACAAGGCATTTTACCTTTAAATGTCTTCACGACTCCTATGTATCCGGCATCCTTCAATTTTTCTATTTGAATGCTTAGATTTCCCGAAGTGGCGCCGGTACTTTCCTTCAAATACACGAAATCCGCTTCGTCGACGCTGATGAGTATCGACATTACCGCCAACCGCAGTTGCGAGTGCAATAACGGATCCAGTTCCTTATACATCTGCCTTTTTTATTTGTCCGTTTAAATAATGTCCGGGAATAATGTAGCCCAAGATCAAAGATACGGCAAAAATCAACAACTGAAAATCCTGTCGAAAAAACGAACAAGCGATTGCTCCGATCCAGAAAACGCCGGCCGCGTAATACAACGATTTGCATCGATACACGCAAGCCGAAATGTATTGTGCACCGCCGATCATCACGGAAATAACGGGAGTAACGAGAAACAATATTCGAGGGTCGTGCTTTTTAAATACAACCGTGTAAATAACCGCAAAAAAGACACACATACAAATAATAAAGGCTATCCAAACGGTGCTTATTATCTTATCGATATGTGTCTTAACCAATGCCTCGCGGCGACGCCCAACCATCAAAAATGCCGCAATTCCCACGGGAAACATCAACCACCACACCAAATACGCTAAATTCGGATCATTCAATGTATGCAACAGCACAAAATTGGCAACGGCTATGCCTGTCCCGGAATATCCGCATAAAAGCATGGGACGCATGCTTCCTTTTCGAAGATTATTCCTTGCCCGAACAATCATTTCGTTAATCAGAGCTAAACTCTGTTCGTGATCCATTTTTTTATCCATGACATTTAAGTTTTAAAATTATACTGCAAATATAAATAAGTTTATATTACAAACTAAATATTTTATAAAATATTTTTTACTTGATAAAAACCCTTAAAAGCAATGCCCATTTATCCGAGGAAATTACGATTTATCTTATTTCAAATATGGTAGTTGAAAGTTAAATCATTACAAGATTGTTTGTCCCGATATCCGATTCCTGTTTTCCTAAAATACTTTTAGTGTCGATACAACAAAGTCTTCAGTCCGATACCGAAATAGAAATTATTAACGGTTTCTTCTTCCCGTTTGAAAAATTGATTGGAAACCACGGCTTCCGCCTGCAAATTCCATTTCGGAACCAACATTCGCGCCACTTTCAGTTCTTGATACGAAGTAATGGCACGAACACCCTGCAACATCGTGTTTCCGTATTGTTTTGTACGTGTGGTGTTGCTTTTATAGATGTTGGCGCCGAGATTAACTCCCGCCGAGTCGGTACCTTGTACGGCATAAGTCATGGTCGCATGTACCGACCAATCGGGTGCAAATGCCCATCGAATAATTGCGAGCCCTTCGCGCAAATTGGCGCCCATCGGGTGAGCAAGGGCGTCTACCAAATGGCCGTAATTTTGCAACGGATAGGTATGCGTGTCTGTGTAAGGTCTTACTTGATTGACTTCCGCTTGTATCATTAAAGGGCGACGATCGCCTGCAAAACTTCGCACCCCGACTTGAAAAGCATACTTATTGGCCCACCAGCCCGTTCGAGCTTTCAATTCGTCCAACTTAAACTCATCCAAGACAAATTGTCCGTATAAATAATTTTCGCGCCAAATCTTAAATTTTCCTCCGAAACCGACAATGACATTATCGGGTGAACCGATGGCAAATTCCACCGGACGAAGAACAATCACGGGATTGAGGTAGTTAATGTCAAATGTTCGACGGCTGACGGAATCGACGGCATCCCAAATAACCGCTTCAAACAGGTTGATGTTAATGTTCGGCGTAATATTCCAACTCAACGTGTGCATTGACGTATATTTCTTATGTCGCGTTTCGAAATGTTCGTTCAATTGGTAATCGCTCATACGACAGGTCATGAACGTGTATTTGATGTGCCAAAATTCGAAAACGGTTTGCAAAAACGGATAACCGCCGGCATTATCCGAAAGAAAAAGTGATCGGTAGCCGTCGCCCCAAAATTGGCGATCTTTTCCGACACGTAAGGTAATGTATTTAATCGGTGTCCACGATACGCTGAAATTCAATGATTGATAGAGAAAAAAATCATTTTGTTTCGACAGATAACGATCATAATGCGGTATCAATCCGGTTGAGTCGATGTACATTCGATCGGCGCCGTAGAATTGTTGATCGGCCAAGGTGTAGTTGAAATCGACGAAGAGAGATTTGCCTACCGATAATCCGGCATGTACGCCGGCTTCGTAACGTTGCTTAAACGATGAGCCACCGGCTAATTGCAGGTTGACAAGCGGATATACGAAATATTGAAATTTCTTGGAATGATTTGTTTGAACGGAATCTTCCGCCGAGATATCGGCTATGTTCCACGGTTGTATTTCCGTGTGCATGTTCGGCGCGGCATATGCCCGTCGGGCATAACGCCATTGCAATTCGGGATCCGTTCCCGTCAAATATTGGGCGTGAACAACCGCACCGGCGGCAAAAAAGAACGGTATAACCGACAGAATTCGCCTATATACCATTTTTCGAGACCGTTTTTATAAAAGCAAGGTTTTCCCTTTTCCCGGGCTTTTTTCTTTATCCGATTTACCTTTATGTTTCGGGGGTGTTTCTTCGTAAATCGTGTTTTGATTAACCCTTCGTACGAGAAATTCGAGGTAAAACGACAGACCCGTGGCAATGGTTAAAATGATAATCATCAACCATATAATGCCGACATCTTGCAACAACAACGCCAACGCAATAAAACAGATGTTGGCAAATACGATAATCAGTGTCGATTGACGGTGCGTAAAGCCCAATTTCAACAGGCAATGATGAATATGATTCTTATCGGCGGCAAAAGGAGAGCGTCCGCGCGACATCCGGATCAAAAATACCCTCATCGTATCATACAACGGTACGATTAATACCGCGAACGACACGGCGGGAGCCGATTCGATACGAAATGCGGAGGTATAACCGATATTTTTCTGATTGAATATGATCACTTGAACACTCATCATCAATCCAAGAATAAGCGACCCGGTATCGCCCATGAAAATTTTGTTTTTTTTGCCGAACACATTGTAGCGAAAAAAGGCCAACAAAGTTCCAAACACAGCTGCCGACAACAGGCTGTAAGCGACATTGCCGGAAATAAAAAACCATAATCCGAAAAAGCCGGTGGTAAGCATTCCGACCGCCGCCGCCAAGCCGTCAATGCCGTCGATCAAATTGAAACTGTTGATGATAACGATGATGACAAACAGCGTGAGAAATAACCCTGCCGGTTGCGAGATATGGTCGATACCCCAAAAATCATGTATGCTGGTAAAATATAATACGGGTTTCGGTTTTCCCAACTCGGGGATAATTAATACCAATGCGGCCGCTATTTGGCCCATTAGCTTTTTTGCCGGTGCAATGACGAGTATATCGTCTTTGATTCCGATAAAAAACATCATGATACATGCCACCAAAATGTATTGTGCGGGAACAAGGTTATAATCGACAAACAATCCGGCCGATATGGTGATTCCGGCGAATATGGCTACGCCTCCCAACGTCGGGATTTGCCGTACATGGCTTTTCCGTCGACTGGGTTCGTCGAAAAGCTTTTTTTCACGGGCAACGCTGACAATGGAGGGAATGGAAAAATAGGTAACCAAAAAGGATACCGCCAACGTCAGCAACAATACTATTTCGGGCGACAAACTTATCATGTGTGCTTCAAAAAAACGAAATCAACTTATTTGGTCGGAAATAATCCGACCAAACGATTTTACTTAAGCTTTGGTATAAAAACGTACCCAATCAATTTCGAGTTTTAAAGGACGTGTCAGCTTCCGTGCATCGTTTTTCATGCCGGAAGCGAAAGCTATGTACATCGGTTCAGACGGGATACCGCGTTGAACTGTTTTAAAAACAACGCCGTTGATGGACCAAATCAAATGTTTGGGTGTCCACTCCAACGAAAAAATGCAATTTCTTCCCGCAAAAGCGCCGCTGACAGCAGTATTATCCTTGCTGATACCGTTGGGATCGGCAACGTTTCCCCAAAAGTTACCCAAATAAAACTTTCTATTTTCGTATTTGAATATATTTACCTGTGGTAACATTCGCTCTCCGGCCAACCAAAATGCATGATAAGCATTTCCTCTCGGAACTTTAACTTTTGCTTCGATTTTTCCGTATTGATGACGAAATGATTTCCCCGTATTAATCATCCCCGATGTATACGAAAATTCGTGCGGAATGAATCCCATGCCCGGATGCCACACAACGCCTTTTGCTTTCTCGTTTTGTGTAACGATTGAAAGGATGGAATTTGATACGGAAATATTTTTGCCGTTGGTGATACAATGTTGGTCGCCCAGCAAAGAATAACTGTCATTCAACAATTTGTCGCCCCAATAATAACGGGTCAACCATCGGGTTGTGTCCGGTTTTTCGGTAAAATGATCTTCAAAGATCATGTCCCAAGCTTTTATTTGGCCGAATTTAGCTTCTTGTGTCTTGGTTTTAAAATACCAAACCAACTTCGGAGACTTTTTCAATGCCTCCAACTCTTTCTTTAAAGCCTCTATTTCTCCTTGATCGGCGTTCGGATCATTTTCCTTTTCTTCAAACTCCGGAGAGTTCAAATACTTATTCAAATATTCGAATCGTTCCAATTCCTTCGATTGGGAATATTCCACATAATCATGATATTCTTTTACAAGCGTATCATGTTGCTTTTCGATTTTTTCCGCATTGGGGAAAAGTCCCAATTTCAGTTTGATTCCTAATAAGCTCATATTTCGAGTTGATTTTCAAAAACGCAAAATTAGCTATAAAACTAAATATTTGCAGGTTTTTATTTTTATTTTTTGATTTTTGTAAAAATAAGCACCAATTTCTTACACATGAAGCCGGTTCCGAAATCGGGAAAATCTAATTTTTTAATGTTCAATTGCCCGGTACACGGATCCGGAAATAAATCGAAATACTCGAAATAATATATTTTATATTTTTTCGAATATTCTTTCACCCCTTTTTTAAATTTTCCTGTCTTTAGTTTAAACTATATTTTTAGTATTATAAAAATAGTATGAACATCGATAATATAATCATAAATATTCTTTCCGGAAATGCCGTTAAATCGGAATACATGCTTTTGAAAGATTGGGTATCCGAAGATGCAAATAATCGTCATTATTTCGAGCGAATACAACGTGTTTGGATCGTTTCCGGGCTTATTTCGAATACCGATGCATTTGACGATCATGCCGGATTTGAACGGTGGAAGCATAAAACCCGATTGAAGAAAAGAAAATTTTTCGGCCGACTCTTTTGGCCGAAAACCGCAATCACTCCAAACAAAGTACAACCGGCGATTCTGCCGGTTGTACTTTGTTTATCCGAATCATTTTTCAATAAATAATCAATAAAAACGTGATGAATACAAGCCGAATATCCTCTTGAATTACAATCGAAAAACGCATTGCGAAAGTCATGTCAGGGGATATCGGATTTGAAAAACAAATATACCGCAAAATATTGTTTGCGATTTTGAAAAAGGTATTTGTTATAAAAATAATAATTGCAAAATTTTGAATGTTAATACATTACGTCAATTGAATTAACTAATTCGAAATGGAGTATTAATCGCAATACATGAAAAAGTGAATTTTAATTTTTGTTTAACCTTTAAAAGTAAATGCCTATGTAACATGCAAAATAATATCAAAATAACTCAAGTACGATGTTCTTGCGTTATGGTTCAAATAAATAAACACAGGGCAATGTTCTGGAAGACAAGGGCCTTGTATTAAGTATTTATCAAAACAATACAAATCTATGAATTATTATCAAAACGCGAACCTTCCGATATTAAAAAGAAGGTTGCAATTTTTTCGAATTACAAAGACAGTCTTTTTTCTATTGGCAGTCAATTTATTGTATGCATCTGCCACGACTTATTCACAAGCGACAAAGTTGAATGCGCAAATGACCAACGCTACGGTAAAAGATGTTTTTAAAAACATTGAGTCACAAAGCGAATTTCGTTTTTTTTATGATGATGCATTAACTTTTGTCAACCCAAAAGTCAATGTAAATGCCACCAATCAAACGGTTGAGTCGGTTTTGAATGAGGTTTTGGCTGATTCGAATTTGACGTATAAAATGCTTGACAACAATATGATCATTATCGTCCCCGGAAATGCGATGCAAGGTATCACGGTCAAAGGGGAAGTTTTTGATGCAACCAATTTGCCCATGCCCGGAGTAAATATCAGGATAAAGGGAACCGCTACGGGCGTGGTAACCGACATCAACGGCGGTTATACCATAACGGTTCCTTCGACCGACGCGGTATTGCAATTTTCTTTTATAGGTTATAAAGCCCAAGAAATTACCGTAGGTGAGCAAAAGACCATTAATGTGACCATGGAAGAGGAAACCACTCAAATAGAAGAAGTCACGGTAGTTGCCTTCGGTACTGCAAGGAAAAGAGACTTGACGGGAGCTGTCAGTTCCGTGGATAACAAGGTTTTGGCGGCACAATCCAACTCCACGGTAACTCGTGCGTTGGAAGGAGCAATTCCCGGTTTGCAGGTTTCTTCGGTTGACGGACAACCCGGACAAGACATGGGGATACGCGTTCGCGGTTTGGGTTCGGCAAGTGAAAGTTCCGCCAATGCATTGATCGTGATTGACGGGGTACCAACCATGCAAAGTAATGCACTATCTTCGTTGAATCCGAGAGATATAGAATCGACGGTTGTTTTGAAGGACGCCGCTTCCACGGCATTATACGGATCATTGGGCGCCAACGGTGTTGTTTTGATCACCACTAAAAAAGGAACCAAAGGAAAAGCAAAAGTAACGTACGACGGACGTTTCGGTATCAACCAAAGAGGTCCGGGAAAATACGATAAAATATACGACCCCAAAGACGTGTACGAGTTTGCGTGGTTAAGTATTTATAATGCGGCTCTTTATAAAAGTTCCGATCCTCTTACGACCAATGTGGCCAAACCCAACATGACGGAGGAAGAAGCGGCATTGTTTGCCAGCCAACACTTATTCAATTACACAGGAACCGTTAATAAAGATGCCAACGGGAAAGATGATCGTTTTAACAATAAATATCAAAAAAACGGTTTGGGTAATCTTATGCTATATAACGTTCCCGATGCGACGTACACCCCAACGGGTTTGACAAGTGCGGGAGCAATATCGCAATCGACCACCAGCGCCACTATGACGGATGCTTATTTGGTGGGACTTGACGGTAAATTGAATCCCAATGCACGGTTGTTGTATCAAGATCAATACGACGATTATTTCATCGAATCCAAATTTCGTCAGGAACATAATTTATCGGTCAGCGGAGCCTCTGAAAAAGTAGATTATTTCGTGTCATTGGGTTACCTGCAGGATCCGTCGTATATCCCCGGCTCGAAGTTCAATCGGTACAACGTACGGGCCAACACGAATGCACAAGTTTACGATTGGTTGAAAATCGGCGCCAACGTGGCATACTCCCAACGCGAAATGCAATCTCCTGCAACGCGTTACGGCAGAAACCCGGGAAATGTGGTTCAAAATATTTTCCGTTGGACAGACGGCAACAATCCTTTAACCCCGGTTTGGGCGCGCGACGAGGCCGGCAATATTGTATATAATACCGCCGGCAGCAAAGTATTCCACAGCAACGCCGGGAATACCTACTCGCCTCTCGGTCCCACCAACGGACCGAGCAACAGTTCGCCGACGGCATATTATGATTTGGATTACATATTTGCGCACGATAAGGATATCACCAAATACCATGACCTGAATTTACGCGGTTATGCCGAGGTCAAGTTTTTGAAAGACTTCACGTTTACCGCCAATGTGGCCGGAGATAATTATTTTCAAGTCAGGGATCGATATTTGAACGATTTATCGGGTGCCGCCCAAAATGATGGCGCCATGGGACAGACCTATGCCAATGCATATGGGATTAACATGCAACAGTTGTTGCGTTGGGATAAAAGTATTGAAAAGCACAATATCAACGTATTGTTAGGCCATGAATTCAGATGGTACCGAGATCAAAACTTGAGTTATAAAGGTGGAACCCTGCTGATTCCCGATTTCTTTTCGTATGCCAACTACGTCGCTTTCAACACAAGCAGTACTTTTTCAAATACCGGAGGCAACATGTCAAAAAAAGCGGAGGAAGGTTATTTCGGACGGGTTTCGTATAATTACGACAACAAATATTATGCGGAAGCTTCACTTCGTCGGGACGGTACTTCGATCTTCAAACTGCCCGAAAACAGATGGGGTACGTTTTGGTCCGTCGGCGCGGGATGGCGTATTTCCACCGAAGATTTCATGGCCGGTGCGCAATCGTGGCTGACCGATTTGAAAATCCGTGCAAGTTACGGGTTAATCGGTAACGCTACAAACATCGGCAACTATATCGGATACCAAACTTGGGGTTACGGATTGTCCGATCGTAACTATTCGGGTGCGTCGTGGTCAGCCAAAACATTTTCCATCACCAGAGGAAATTGGACGAACGACATGTTGACTTGGGAAGAAGTGGCCACGTTTGACGCCGGTATCGATTTCCGCTTATGGAACAGATTTTACGGAACCATCGATTGGTATCAACGCAACACGAAAAATGCCATTTGGAATGAACCGATTGCGTATTCGTTGGGGCAATCGTCCTTGCAGATGAATACTGCGGAATTAAGAAACAGAGGTATCGAACTTACGTTGGGCGTGGACATCATTAAAAGGCAGGATCTGCTTTGGACCTTCTCGGTTAACGGAACAAGTTATAAAACAACGGTTGTTTCCGTTCCCGAATCGACGGGCAGTGAAGCATTGGGCGGCGATTGGATTGCCGATGCGGCAGGTTGGAATGCAAGCGGCGCCGGAGCTACCAGTGCCGGGTATTACTTGAGAGGCGTGGGTAAGGATTATTTCAACACTTATCTCTATAAGTATTGCGGCGTGGATCAGAACACGGGTCTTCCCTTGTTTCAAGCTACGGTCAGTGCGGACGATATCGCCAAGCACAATGCCAATCCCACCGATGTGAAATATGCGGATATTGCCGGTAAGAAAGAAGGAGATATCATCCAAACGAAGAATTACGACATCGCCGATCGTTACGAAATGGGCAGCGCCGTACCCAAATTCATCGGAGGATTCAGCACATCGGTTACCTACAAAGGTTTTGACTTGATGGCCATGTTTGCGTTCCAAGTGGGCGGAAAATTCTTGAGCGTGCAATATGCCAACCACTTGTATGCGGAAAATACATCGATTGGGGGGCAGCCGTCCAAAGATTTGTTGGGCCACACTTGGACTCCGGAAAACAAAGGAGCGAAATTCCCGATGCAAATGGCATACGGACCGAGTTATTCCAACGGAGCAACCATCGGCAGTTGGAAATATACCGATTTGGCGCAATTTAGCGCATCATACTTGAACGTTAAAAATATCACGTTCGGGTATACCTTGCCGGCCTCTGTCACGGAAAAAGTTTCCTTTATCGAATCGGCGCGTTTCTATGTCTCTTTGGACAACATGTGGCTGTGGACGGCACAGTCGGGTGTCGATCCGAGGATGTCGTTGATCGGAGGTATGGAAGTAACAGCATTTACGTATCCGTACATGAGAACTATGTCGCTGGGCGTGAATTTAGTATTTTAACGAAAAGCAGTTGAATCATATGAAAAAGTTTTTGATATATGTATCTGCGGGATTGCTGTTTGCTTCATGCAACAGTTATCTCGACATTGCTCCCGAAAATAACATTACGGAAGAGCAGATCATGGAAATTTTAAACGGAGATAACGAAACGAAGAAAGAACGGATATTCAGCGGTATGTCCGACGCATTGGTTGCTCGTTTTCATGGGGGGAACGGAGCGGGAAGTGATGGCCGCTATAATTCAGTACCGGCGATGAACGTGATGCGATCCATCGAGGCGAACGACGTTTGTTTCGGACAAACTGACCGGTCCGGACAATGGGGATGGGATGAGTATAACGACATCGATTACACGCCTCAAAGTTCGGATAAAAACATTTGGTATTGGAAAACCTATTGGGACAATATCGTACAAGCCAATAAAATGCTTGATTTTTTGACGGAGGAGCTTTTAAATACAAGCAAAAGCACCAAGTTGAAAGAATATAAAGCCGTGGGACTTACGATTCGTGCGTTCAGTTATCATTATCTGATGGAAACGTATCAAGATGAGTACCTGCAAGGCGGAAAAGACAAGTTGGGCTTGATGTTGTATGATTTTTACAGTCCTCTGCAACCTTATAAAGTCAGGGCTTCAGCTGACGATACCTATACTTTCATCAAAAAAGATTTGGCCGATGCGATGAAATTGTTTGCCGAAGCCGGAACGACAATAACGGACAACACCGAAGATCTCGATTTGGCGGTAATCAATTTTGTTTTAGCTCGGGTCTCTTTGTGCACGGGTGATTGGAAAACGACCATTGATGCATGTGATGTTATTTTAAGCAAGTATAATAAGTTTATCCCCGATTCCACTTACGGAGCCACGTTGGATGCAAAAGGTTTTTGCTATGCCGACTCCAATGCCTTCACGAATAATGCGATTAATCCCGAAGTGTTTATGGGATGGAAGAGAGAAACATCGTCAACAGCTCATATCGGTTGGTACAACATCTTCGGCGAAAGTTACGGCGGTGTTGCGTATCAAACGTATATGTGTATCGACGAGCGTTTGTACAATAAAATTGCGGATACCGACTTCAGAAAAAGAGGATTTTTGGATCACGAATACGGAATTTTCAAAACGAGCAAGGGAACTTCGGGAGTTATTCCGAAATATGCCAACTTAAAATTCGGCAACTCTCATGGTTTGACCTATGAGAAAGGTGATGATACCAAAAGGAATGCAAATGCCGTGACGGATTATGTCATGCGCGCGTCGGAAGTTCTTTTGATGAAGGCCGAAGCACAAGCGCAATCGGGAAATTCGAATACTGCGAAAACAACCTTGAATATTTTGCTGGCAGCTCGAACGAAAAAAGGAGAAGCGCCGTTGACTTGCGACACCTATCCCTCGATGAACGGCATGACTGCTTTGGAAATGGTACAGTTGCAAACCCGGATTGAAATGTGGGGAGAAAAAGCCGTTGAGTTTTTGAACAATAAGCGGTGGAATATCCCCATGGACACGAAGTCTTCGCAAAATCATCCCGTCAAAAAGGCAAGAACGGTATCCGGGATGACCTGTCAAATCCCGGAGGATGAAATGATCAACAATCCTCTGTGCGTGCAAAATTGATTATTTGATTGATTGATTCTTCAAAGAGTGCGGCTCGATTTTTCGGTCGCACTCTTTTTTTATCGGTACGGTTCGAAAAAAGCGTAATTTAGCAAATTAGTTTAGGGTGTGTTAACGCATAATTTCATATCTTTGCAAAAAATGAAAATATGAAATTAACGGAAGAACAATACGATACAATTGCGGAATATTTTCCGATCCAACGCGGCAACGTAAGTTTAAGCAATTTGGAGATTTTAAACGCTATTC
>JAVBNP010000072.1:0-18587 GCA_031551455.1 Bacteroidales bacterium
ACACGTCCTAACCGCAATGTGAGTATTGGTCGGTTTTGTTTTATATTTGTCCCCGTTTCACAAATAAATTCTGTTACAGATGAAAAAAGTATTACTTGTTATCTTGTTTGTAAGTACCATATCGGAAATTACAAAAGCACAATCCGATACAGAGCGAAGAAATTGGTTTTTGGAAGGCGGTTTGTCTTTTTATCTTGCTCCCGATTGGGGTACCGGCGAGAGCTTGGTTGGCGGTATGTTAAACATCGGATATTATGTTTCGCCGCGTAGTTTCTTGGCACTCGAAGTCGGGGGATATCCTCAATCGAAAAAAATCGGCACGTTTACATATTATAATACAAGCAATCCGAGTAAAATATATACCGACGGTGTAATTACTCGCGAGTCTTTAACGATCCCGGTTTTGTTCACATGGAATTACATGTTTGACTTGTCGGAAAAATGTTATTTGCATGTCGGCCCTTCGCTGGGAGCGACCATGCTGTCGGCATCGGATATGTATGATCCCGATGACGTGGAAGGTAAGCCTTCGCCCAACGAAGCGGAAGAAACCGTTTTCAGCTTCGGCGCCAATATCGGGGTTACATGGAATTTCGCCAAACGTTGGTTTCTTGACGGCGGATACCGTTTCTTGGGAAATACGACGGCAACCTTTGAGGATAGAGAAGTTAAAGGCGTTACGCATCAAATAAACATTGCCGTCGGTTGGCGTTTCGGAAAGCCGAAAAGCTTATAACGTACTGATCAAATTAAAAAACCGCACATCCGAATTCGGGTGTGCGATTTTTTAATAATACATTTATAATGAGCAAACTATTTTGATGTTGTAAATAATTTGCTGAACCAAAATGACGATTTTTCGTTTTGTTTATTCATTGATGCCGCGGAAGTCAAAGAAATAACAGGCACATGAGAATCATTAATGATTTGATGCGCCACCGCTCCGATATATTTATCGGAAGTACTTATCTCCTGGTGTGTCATGATCATGACGGAATCGGCGTGAATGTCTTTTGTATATTCCAAGAGAACTTCGTGAACGGCGTGATGGCTTCTTTTAAACAATTTGTCCGTACACTTAACACCGTTTTCTTCGATCATTTTCTTCATTTTTTGCATCTTCCCGTATATGCGACTTTTTCGTTCGGCTATTCCGCCCATCACCACTGATACAAGATGTATGGTTGCGTCAAAAAACAACCCGAACGATATGGCATTAAATACCTCTTCACGGGTTTGTTTGGTCAAATCGATCGGTAACACGATATTTTTGAACCCGGTTTCGCAGGTTATGTTCGGAATCGTAATAACGGGACAGCCCGATTCTTCCACAACGTGCATGGCATTTGAACCGAATCGGGTGGTACCGGATTGCTTTGAAGTTCTTCCCATAACGATAAATCGGGGACGAATTTCGTCGGCAACGGCTAAAATACGTTCGTAAATTTTCCCCGTTTCGATGCGAAAACCAACGGGAACCCCCGCCTCAGCCGATGTTTTGGCGGCTACTTGTTGTAACCGTTCGGATATTTCCTTTTCCATGACATCGGTTATTTTTTTCTTCATATGATCGGAATGTTCGCTTCTGAACACGTCCGATAACAACAACAGATCGTCGTTTATTACCAATACCAGCAGAATCCCGCTACTCACAAAGTGCGCCAACTTATAAGATTGTTTCAGTGCGGCATCAGACAGTTCTTGAAAGTCATAAGCGACAATAATTTTATGGTCTTCCATGTTTCGGAATATTATAATTCACATAATACCGTTTGATTATAACGGCATTATCGGTTTTATTGATTTTTGGTAAAAATATTCACACAAATATAATTGAATTTTATGATTTTTTTACAAAAATTTTAATTCTTTTGACGCAACAAATTTGTAATATTGCATCTATAAATAAAAGGTGCATGTTCATGGTGTTTTTGAAATAAACATGTTACTCCCTTTTATTGTTCACAATACATCGGGTGATCATCTAAGTCGTAAAACCATTGGCTGACCTTTTTTCGGATATAATACGACGTTGTAAGCGTGGTGACAGAAAAGCACAGGAGTCGGTATACAACCTGCTTGCAGGCAAAATGTTTGCGGTATGTTTGCGATATTGTGCCGATTACGAAGAGGCCAAGGATGTTCTTCACGACGGTTTTGTAACGGTTTTTACCAAGATGGGACAGTTTCAAAACGTCGGAAGTTTCGAAGGCTGGGTGCGACGGATTTTTGTAAACCATGCTTTGGAGCGTTACCGAAATAACGCTAAAACGTTTGTTGCAGGCGGTTCCGACGATATGGAGCAGTATCGATTGATTGCTCCGGAAGAGGAAGAAGAATGGGAAGCGTATCGATTATCGGAAGCCGAGTTGTTGGCACTTATCGATACATTGCCGCAACAATACAAAGTCGTATTTAACTTATATGTGATTGATGGATTATCACATAAAGAAATAGGAGAAATGCTGGGCATAGCGGAAGGAACATCGAGATCGAATTTATTGAGGGCGCGCGGCATCTTACAAAAAGAAGTAAACGACATGGTTAGTGCAATCTCGTATAAACAATGCAAATAAATGATGAATATATAGACGATTTATTTGCCCGTAAAATCGGAAATTTGGAGGTTTCTCCTCCCGAGGACGGGTGGCTTCGCATAGAAAGCGAATTGAATCGTCGTGGTCGTAACACGCGCAAATACTGGCTTGCTGCAGCTTCGCTTGCTTTGGTATTGAGCGTTACCGCTTCGGTGGTTTATTTGCAAACGAATAAAATTTCGGCGTTCGAAGAATCGGCTTCAATCATTACGGTAAATGAACCGGACCAACATTTGCGGGAACAAACCGGTGCAAACGATGAAGCAATTGTGCGGGAATCGGAATATTTGCCGGAAACAAATCAAAATTTACCTTCTCGAAGCGAATCGGCGAGTACCAATGTTTCTATGCCGATCCATCGAGAAAAATCGGATCAAATCGTACGGATATCAACCCCCGATCGCAATTTATCGACAAATGTATCTTCCGAAAAACGGGCAATAACGGAAAGTCGTCCGAATACTCCGACGTATACCGACTTATGGGAAGAACCGGTTCAAATGAAGTCGCTTAATGTAAAACGATTGGAATTTTTATCCAAGAAAATTACCGAAAAAACATCCAATCTCGAAGACAAAAAGCCGACGCTTACCACGGTTGAAAAACCCGTATATGACGACATTGCTTTTGTCGATCCGACCGTTCCCGTAAAACCCAAAGATCGGCGATGGGAAGTCAAAGGACAATTTGCGCCTTTATATTCTTATCGGACCATTACGACCGTTCCCGCCGGTATGAGCAAATCGGATTTCGATGCGGCGGAAAGCGCGTTATTAACTTATTCGGGAGGTGTTACCGTGGCGTATAAATTTGTTTCGAGGCTCAGCATACAAACGGGATTGTTTTATTCCCAAATGGGACAGAGTGTCAATAACGTGGTACCCGTAAACAACATGTATACGGCCGTCAGTTCGAATAATTCGTTTGCAAAAAATTTGGTGCGAACCTCTTCGGGTAATGTTACCGTTGTGTCCAACATGAAGTCTGCCGTTAATAATAATTACGCAAATTATTTCAGCAGCGAACCGCAACAAGCCGGTTTAAATACCGCCGTCACCGCGGTAAACGTCTCGGCGCCCGCAAAATACCGATTGATTGAACGACTCGATTATTTGGAAATCCCGGTCATTCTGCGTTATAAAGTTATCGACGGAAAGTTGAATTTCTACTTTTTGGGCGGTATGAGTACCAATATATTGATCGATAACAATGTGTTTGTGGACACCGGCAGCGACATAATGAAAGAAGGTACCGTT
Source organism: Bacteroidales bacterium (assembly GCA_031551455.1). Lineage (GTDB taxonomy): Bacteria > Bacteroidota > Bacteroidia > Bacteroidales > UBA4181 > JAIRLS01. Next base: position 3,854 of record JAVBNP010000072.1, read on the forward strand.
TTAATGGCCCGGCCGGTCAATTACAGCAGTACATTGGGACTGGGACTCGGTTTTCGGATAGCCGAAAATCTTTTGATCGATATCGAACCCTCATTTAAATATTATCTGCAATCATACACCACCAACAATATGATCGGCAGTAATCCCTATGCTTTCGGAGTTTTTACCGGCGTGATTTATCGTTTTTGAAAACATAAAATTTCGAAAACACAATAAATTAATATATCGGCAAGTCTTACAAAACCGGAAACAATCTTTTTGCAAAACATATCCGTTTATTTTGAAAAAAACATATATTTGCATTTATAAAGAATCATAAATTATGAGCATTCGAGAACATATTAAGCAAAAACCCGAATTTGACGATTCGGCAAGTACTATGTCGGAAGATCTGCGTCACTTGATATTGCATAATGATGATGTTCATACGTTTGACTATGTGATTGCATCTTTGGTAGACATTTGTGATCATGACGTGCATCAAGCTGAGCAATGTGCTTATATTGTGCACCATAAGGGAAAATGTGACGTAAAAAGCGGAACATACGACATATTACGCCCCATGAAAGAAAAATTGACGAGTAAAGAATTAAGTGTCACCATTGATTAACTTTTCTCGATGTCGATAGCGTTTATCATTATTCTTATCGTTCTCGGGTTAGCGCTCATCGTGATAGAGGTGGTTGTTTTGCCGGGAATCACGGTTGCGGGCATTGCCGGAGTATTATTAATCGGTTGCGGCGTATTTTTTACGTACAGAGTTTTCGGTAATACGGCCGGAACTTACTCTTTAATCGCAACAAGCGTATTGTTTATCGTATTTTTGATATACGCATTGCGGGCAAAAACATGGGATCGATTATCGTTACATTCCGAAATTTCCGGTCGGGTGAATGTGGTGGATACCGATGACATCAAACCGGGAGACAAAGGAATGACGGTATCGCGTTTGGCTCCGATCGGTAAAATATTGATTCACGATAAAATCGTGGAAGGTAAATCGGAATTCGGATTAATTGACGAAAATAAAGAAGTGGAAGTAGTACGTGTGAGTGAATCTTCCATTATAGTGCAAGAAAACAAACAATCATAATATCATAATAATAAATAATTTATGGAAGGGATAGGTTTTTACGCCATCATATTGGTTCTGGCGATTGTCTTTTTGTGGATCATCCTTTATTTTGTGCCTTTAAATCTTTGGTTTCAGTGTATTCTTACGCAAGTAAAAATATCGCTGATACAATTAATTTTGATGCGTTGGCGTAAAGTACCGCCTTCCATCATCGTTAATGCCATGATTAACTCAAAGAAAGCAGGGCTTAATTTAAGTGCCGATCAGTTGGAAGCGCATTATTTGGCCGGCGGTCATGTACAAAAAGTGGTGAATGCACTAATATCGGCAGATAAGGCCAATATACCGCTCGATTTTAAAGCGGCCACCGCCATCGACCTTGCGGGGCGCGACGTGTTCGAAGCGGTGCAAATGTCCGTTAATCCCAAAGTAATCAATACTCCGCCGGTTGCCGCCGTTGCAAAAGACGGCATTCAATTGATCGCTAAAGCGCGCGTAACGGTGCGTGCCAATATCAAGCAATTGGTCGGAGGGGCCGGCGAAGAAACCATTCTTGCCCGTGTCGGCGAAGGCATTGTGTCATCCATCGGTTCAGCCGATTCACACAAGAAAGTGCTCGAAAATCCCGATTCCATTTCTAAGGTAGTGTTGAATAAAGGATTGGATTCCGGTACGGCTTTTGAGATATTATCCATTGATATTGCCGATGTGGATGTCGGAAAGAACATCGGAGCGCAATTGCAAATGGACCAAGCAAATGCAGATAAAAATATCGCTCAAGCGCGTGCCGAAGAACGTCGCGCAATGGCTGTAGCACTCGAGCAGGAAAATAAGGCCAAAATACATGAAGCTCGTGCAAAAGTGACTGAAGCTGAAGCTGAAGTTCCGCTTGCCATGGCCGAAGCCTTCCGAAACGGAAATCTCGGCATCATGGATTATTATAAGATGAAAAACATCGAAGCCGATACGACCATGAGAGAGTCCATTGCCAAACCGGGGACTTCGCCCAAACCAGGAAGCGGTTCGTAACGGCCGGATGCGGAAATAACGGTCGATAACGTTTTGTTTCGACCGTTGCCGATTTGAAGTTAAGTGACATGAAGTACGCATATGTAATGCTGTACGAATATTAAAAATGGATCGGATATACAAGTTTACCGGTGTATGCGTAACTTCACGCGGACTTTGAAAAATAAATAACATTCGCATGAAAAAGTTGATGTTGATTTGGGGATGCATCTGTTTTTGCGTTATGGGCCTTCGGGCACAGGCGGAGGACGAACCTGTATCCGGATCGGATCGGAAATTTAAACCTCATTATGTCGGCACATCGGTGGATGCCAGTGTTATGTTTACTTCGGGATTCGGATCAGCCTATTATATCGCGCCTAAAATTAGTTTTCAAGCAACACCGAGGCTTTTTTTCAATGCAGGCATTGGATTGATGCAGGTTGGTTTGATGCCGTCGCAGACAAAATCCGACTTATTCCCCGGACGTACATCCGTGAATGCGTATATTTTTGCCGAAGGAACCTATTTATTGAACGAAAGATGGAGCATTAACGGCTCCGTGATGAAAGACGTAAGTTCCGGACCGGTACGTCAAGTAAGCCCGTACAGCGTCCCGAGCGAGGCCATGCATTTCGGAGTCGACTACAGGTTAACTCCGAATATTACCATCGGCGCGCGAGTGGGATATTCCAATGGCAGACGAAGCAATATGTACCATGATCCGTTTAATCCCTTTTGATTAAAATAAAAATGACGCACGTTGCTGATTTGGGCGATTTTCTGTATATCATCATAGCTGTTGTTTTGATGGTGGCCGGAGGATTGGAAAAATACATAAAAGCGAAGAAACAACAACAAAGTCGACCGATTTCCGAATCTCAAAATCGGCCCGACGCAGAGAATGATCCGTTTGAGGATGAGGATTTCGAAGAGGAACACAACCGGCCTCAAACTTTGGAGGAAGTCGTAAAACGGATGTTGCAAACTACCGAAAAACGAGAAAATACGAAAGAAACCGACGATTATCCGGTTGAAGCACAATCATTGGAAACATTGTCCGAAGAAATAACCAAAGGTTATGAACCGGTTAAATACGAACCCATTAAATACGAGTCTGTTAAATACGAACCCATCAAGATGACACCAGAAGAAAAAACTTTGTATTCCATTGAGTCGGAAGAAACAAAAGTAAAAGTTCCGTTTCTTGACGAATATGAATTTGATCTTCGAAAAGCTGTTATATCCCAAGAAATTTTGCAACGCAAATACTCTTGATTTCCCCCGATTTATTTTTACATGACAAATTTCCAATCCTTTTCGGGAGGGAAATTTATTTCGAAACATAACCGTACTATCTTCGGGGTTTGGGTAACAATTTACTTTTATCCCGCTTTGGGATATGTTTATCATTAGATGAAATCGAGGTTTTCCGTAACCATTTTTCGTAAAAAACGTACAATTACTAATTCAGAATACGTTTATGAAGATTTGCCCGATGACATATCGGTATATATTTTTTGATCGTTTTCGTGCGATATTGCTGTATGTGCTCTTGATAGGTGCGGTGGCGGTTACGGTGCCGTCGTGTACCGGATCCAAAAAATCGTCAAGCATGAGGAAGATTGAACGGGAGTCGAAGAAAGATTATCGCGGTAAAGAAGAAAAAAAAGCCGAAAAAGAGCAGGAAAAAAAAAGACAAGAAGCGATCAAGGCATCTGAAAAAGCTCGTCAAGACGGTATTACGCGCCATCGCGAATTTCAAACGGATGACATTCGCGATCGCATGGATGAGCATTCAAAAGCATCCGACGAAAAATACAAGAAAAAGAAAGAGTTCTTTTTAGTTCGTTGGTTCAAGCCTAAAGACGATATCGAAAAAATAGAGAAGCGTCGTGCTAAAGAGGTCGAGCAACGTATGGCTGCAACGCGTAAAAAAGCAGATAAAAACAACGAAGAGCGCGGTGCTACGCACATAAAAACCGGCGAACGGAAAGCAAGCAAACCCGATCCGTCGGATATTCAACATGGCGGCGGCGGATCATACCAAGAGGGTAAATCAAAAACCAAGGTACGTTCGTCCGATTTCCAACACGGTGGCGGCGGCGATATGTCGGGCGGAAAAACAAAGAAAATTAAACCCGGATCGGAAGGTGGCAATATTAAAAATACATCACCGCGTAAAAATCCGTTTTCCAAAAAAGAAAAGCCCAAGGCGGGAGACTAACGATACCGGTCGGTACTGAATATTTGCGGGGATGTAAAGCCCAATGAAAATAAAAACCGACGCTTAATGTCGGCTTTTATTTTGAATACAGACACTTATCATTCGATTCGATATCGTACGAATACTTCTATTGCTTGATATTCTGCCATTCCGAGTTTATCGTATAATACGGCCGTGGCATGATTGCGTTCTTCCGCACGTTGCCAAAACTCACGCGGATCGGCTCCGGGGAAAACAGGGCCGTTATTTTGCGACGTGTGCTTGTAAATGGCTTTTCGTTTGATCAACACTTCTTCGGGGCTGAGCGGTACAGCCATGTCTACTTGGTCGAGATCCCATTCCTGCCAAGCTCCGCGATATAACCATACTCGACAATCTTTCATCCAAGGCTCGTTTTTCAATTCGTTCAAAGCAATGATGATGGCATTGATGCAAACACGATGTGTGCCGTGCGGATCGGAAAGGTCGCCGGCGGCATACACTTGATGTGGTTTTACTTCTTGCAATAAATCGATGATCAACCGGATATCCTCTTCGCTCAATGAGCTTTTTTTTACGGTTCCGGTTTCGTAAAACGGCATATCCAAATAATGAACATGATCCTCAAGTACGCCCAAATAACGGGCAGCTGCCTTAGCCTCGCTGCGACGAATTGCACTTTTGAGTTTTCGCACTTCGGGAAGATCGGGTTCACCCGGTTTTTTACCGGCTAATTTTTTGGCAAGTTTTTGATACAAATTTTGAGTATCTACGCCTCCGAGATCGAAAATGTGACTGAATTGATTTCCGAAATCGAGAAAACGAACCACGTCATCATCAAAGACGGCAATATTTCCCGATGTTTGATAAGCCACGTGCACGTCATGCTGTTGTTGTACCAAACGGGCAAAAGTTCCGCCCATCGAAATAACGTCGTCATCGGGATGTGGGCTGAAAATGATAACCTTTTTGGGATACGGGAATGCCCGTTCGGGACGTGTACTATCGTCAGCATTCGGTTTGCCTCCGGGCCATCCCGAAATGGTGTGTTGCAGATCGTTGAATACTTGTATGTTGATCATACTCGCGGGGCCATGTTCGGCATTCAAATCACTCATGCCGTTATCGTTGTAATCGCGATCGGTAAGTTTCAAGATCGGTTTTTCTGTTTTTTGGCACAACCAAACCACGGCTTTACGAATCAGACGGTCGGTCCAATTGCACGATCCCACCAACCACGGCGTTTTTACTCGGGTAAGTTCCGATGCGGCGGCAAGGTCAAGAACAACCTTGGCATTAGGGTGATTTTGTAAATAAGAAGTCGGCAAAAGATCGGTAACCGGTCCTTCCACGGCATTTCGTATGATTCGAGCCTTACCTTCGCCCCATGCCAACAATATCAACTTTTTGGCTGCCAAAATGGTTCCGAGTCCCATGGTGATGGCTCGACGCGGAACAAATTCCTCGCCGAAAAAATCGCCGGCAGCATCCACGCGAGTGATCGAATCAAGCGTAATCAAACGTGTGGGCGAATTAATCATCGAGCCGGGTTCATTACAGCCGATATGTCCGGTACGACCGATACCCAATACTTGCAAATCCAAGCCTCCGAGACCGTTTATTTTTCTGTCGTAAGCGGCACAAAATCCGGCAACCAATTCGGGAGCCAAAGAGCCATCGGGAAAATTGATGTTTTCTTTCGAAATATCGATATGATCAAACAAATATTCTTTCATATATCGATAGTGGCTTTGAAGCGCATCAGACGAAAGCGGGTAGAATTCGTCGATGTTGAATGTATGTACGTTTTTGAAGCTTACTCCTTCATCTTTGTGCAAACGGACCAATTCTTCGTACAGGCCCGCAGTGGTGGAGCCGGTTGCCAATCCGAGCACGAAAGGTTCCCCGCGTAAGGCTTTTTTCTGAATCATGTCGGCTATGTCGCGAGCTATTTCGACAACGGCATCATCGGCATTGGCATAAATCTCCGTCGGTATTTTTTCGTATCGTCGAACAATGTCGTAAGAATTGACCCCATCTTTTAGGTTCGACTCCATTTTTTGCTTATAGTTATATATTTTCATGATATATAATGTTTATCCGGTTGTTTTCGATTGTTTTGTCGGTTAAAATTTTTATTTTGTCTTTATAATCATCCAATATTCTAACAACTTCATTATTGTTTGGTTGCCGTGCAATCGGGATTATTTGCGATGCTAATTTAGATCAGGTCAAAATTAGCTTTTTATGACGAAAAAAGAAAACAAGTAAAGAATTAAATCGACTCGTCGGTAAAACCGTTAATTTTGTGCAGGCTTAACGTCGTATGCCGAGTGACTTACGCCGTTCCGAAAAACGACATGAAAACAAGTATGATTGATCCCGAAGCTTTTGAAAGCGAATGTATTTTTAAAACATCCCGCAGCAGCGGAAAAGGCGGACAAAATGTCAATAAAGTCGAAACCAAGGTTAGTTTGCGATTTGACATTGCTGCTTCAATGCTTTTCACGGAGGACGAAAGAGAAAGGATATTTCGTCGTTTGTCGTCTTACATTACCGATGATGGTTGTTTGCAATTAAGTTGCGACGAACAACGTTCGCAATTGCGGAACAAACAAACGGTAATCGGCCGTGCCGTTGCTTTACTGAACCAAGCGCTTGTGGTTGCAAAGCCTCGTAAACCATCCAAACCGACCAGATCTTCCGTCGAAAAAAGATTGGAGGAGAAACGCAAAACTGCACTTAAAAAAATTGACCGAGGTAAATCATTTGGGCCGTAATGACGCCGATGAAAAGAAGCGTCAACACAATGGTGCCCCAACGTACGGATCTGACGGTTGCCAAATAATGCGATAAAACAAACGAGAAAGGAAATGCCGTCAAGTACCATGTTGCGGGAAGCGTATCGGGAACGATGACGGACAAGGCAAGGGTGATGATTGCGATTAATATGATACAATAATAGCCGTTGCGGATGACGATTTTTTTCGATCCAATATAACGCATTAAATGGCCGAATGTTACGATAATCAAAATAACGGCAAGTCCGAAAAAGATGACGGTGGAAACGGATAGGTTGGGGGAGAGGTGTTCCGCGGAAAAAATTTCTTTAAAGAAAACGGTCAAGAACGTCGGATCGTCTTTAACGAGAAAGAACCAACAAAACGCAAAGAAAACGGGGAGGGCAAATCCCAAAACGGAGAAAACCCACTCGCGCCAATAACCGGGACGATAAAACAAACAGGCAAACCAAACCGCCAACATGTATATATACATGTATCGATAGAAAAAACAAGCAGCGGCGATGAATATGGGAGCGGTAAAATAACGGTAAGAAAGTCGCTCGTTATCGAAAGATTCGATAAGTTGCATAAATCCGACAATCAACAGGCCGGTTGCAATAACTGCGGGATTATATAGATGTATTGTCGGAACTCCGCCGATCAACATCAGATAACACAACCCCGGTAAATAGGACATTTTGTCGATCAGATGCAGTTTGTTGTTGACCGTGATCAGCATTCCGGCAACCGTTAACGTCAATGCAAAACCGATCCAAACGGTTATCGAGGGAACGTTTTTAAGCCAATCGGTTGTTGCCCGAAACAGAAAAGTGCCGTATCGGTTATCTGGTGGTATTTCCGGTTGCAATAATGCATGAAGCCACGTCAAACCGCCCAAAAGGACGATAACGACAAGAACGCTTGCATTGGACGAACGGAAAAAACGAAGCACGACGGATAGTTATCTATTGATATTTTTTCAAATCGAAGCCGATATCCTTACGAAAATATTTTCCTTCGAAACGGATGATTTCGGCATTGCGATTGGCTAAAGACAATGCCGATTCGGGATTATCGGCTGTTGCACTGACGGCAATTACGCGTCCTCCTGCGGTAACCGTTCGGTTATCGACGATTGCGGTGCCGGCATGAAAAATAATGCAATTTTCGGTTGATTCAAATCTTTCGATCGGGATGCCTTTTTGATATTTGTCCGGATAACCGCCGGAAACCAACATTACGGTTGCGGCATATCGCGGATCGATTTTGATCGTTTGTTGTCCGATGGTGCCATGCGCAACGGCTTGAAAAAGTTCCACCAAATCGTTTTCGATGCGCGGCATTACCGCTTCCGTTTCTGGATCGCCCATACGCACGTTGTATTCGATGACCATGGGATCGCCCTTTACGTTGATTAATCCGAAAAATATGAACCCTTTGTACGGAATTCCTTCTTTGCGAAGACCTTCCACCGTCGGGCGGATAATGCGGGTTTCCACTTTGCACATGAATTCTTTGTCGGCAAACGGAACGGGTGATATGGCGCCCATGCCGCCGGTATTCGGTCCGGTATCGCCTTCGCCGATGCGTTTGTAATCTTTGGCCTCGGGTAATATCACATAATCTTTGCCGTCCGTTAATGCAAAAACGGAAAGTTCGATGCCCGACAGAAATTCTTCAATCACCACTTTGTTTCCGGCCGATCCGAATTTACCCGAAAACATTTCATGTAATTCCGCAAAAGCTTCTTCCGCCGTATTGACAATTACCACGCCTTTTCCCGAAGCCAATCCGTCGGCCTTCAAGACATAAGGAGGCGATAAGGAACGAATGAAAGTATGCGCTTCCGATTCTTGATTTGCGGTAAAACAACGATAAGCCGCCGTTGGGATTCCGTGACGCATCATAAATTTTTTGGCAAAATCCTTGCTTCCTTCCAGTTGAGCGCCTTGTTGCATCGGTCCGATGACCGGGATGGAACTTAATTCGGGATGAGCGGAAAAATAATCCGCTATTCCTTTTACTAATGGTTCTTCGGGGCCGACTATCACCATGTCGATTTGTTCCCGAAGAACAAATTTGCCTAATTTTTCAAAGTCGTTGACGCCGATGGGAACGTTGATACCCGATTGTGTCGTTCCGGCATTGCCCGGTGCAATGAATAATCGACCCAAAAGAGGACTTTGCGCCATTTTCCAAGCCAATGCATGTTCGCGACCGCCGGAACCGATCAATAATATATTCATGAAAATTTATTTTCGAAAATGTCATGCAAAAATAGTATTTAGTTGCAAGATACCATCAATCCGATACGGACTAATTTAGAAACTGTTTAAAAATTTAAGCTGTCCCTCCGGGACGCCGATTTAAAGGGATGTTTTTTATCCCGAGGCGTTGTCGTCGGGTTGAATTAAATTAGCCTTTCAGGCTAACTGTTTTATGTGTCGGACTGAAAGTTCGACTTAGTTCAGCCCGACGGCAACGCCTCGGGAAGTTAAATGAGCATGGTAACCGGCGCGCCGGAGACGCAACGTAAACCGGATAAAAAGCCTTTTACCTATTTTCTTTTTCTTTCCGTATTTGATCTTGCAGGTATTCTTTTTCGGAAAGTCTCGGTATCTCTTTTGTCAATGCTGTTTCCCAAGAATCGATCGCTTTATCGTATTCTTTTTTCGATGCATACCAATCGCCCGATAATCGATATACATAATACATTTCGGGATTACTTTGCCGAAAACGCTGCATGAAACCGTCGTTGATCGATGAATTTTCTTCCTTGCGAATATCGGCTTTTATCGAATCGCACATTTGTCGGTATCGTACGAAATCGGCATAATCTTTCGAGAAAAGAAAATCGTCGTCGGGAATGCTATCCGTTCGGGTCGGGAAATTCTTCGTTTGGCGAATATGCTCGGCCGATAATGCAAAAATATCGTCCAAACGATAAGCAACTAATTTTCCCAACTGATAGGGACGCGTCGATACCCAAAACTTTCCCTCCCGAGGCTTGAAAATGACCGAATGATGCGCGATTAATTGATTAATCGCTTTTTCGTTTCCGTAACCGATTTCTTTTCCGCCCACGCCGCGGGTATCACGCAGTATTGCAGCAATTTTATGTTCGTCGAACGGTTCGTTTCCTTCCGACAGTTCCCGAATGCGGGCATAACGGTACGGACTGTCGCTCTCACGGATGTTTTCGAGGTTGGTTTCATCGTCGGCAAAAACTTCACCCTGAAAATGATTGGTACAAATGATTTGCTCGTCCGCGGAAACAAATAATCCCATTTTTTCGGGTGATTTTTCGATAATTGCCGCTTTATTTTCCGCACCCGAACCAATCAAAAACGATTCCGAGACAAAAACATTTCGTTTGGCGGCAACGGCATATGCCTCGTCGATTGTCGCCGCATATTGCAGAATTTCGCGGGCAAGCAACGAAACGGGTGTTGCCGAACTTGTCGGGATGTCCGATTTGGCGGCGTTAATGGTTACCGTCAAGCCCTTTTCATTGATACCCGATACCACGCCGCACATGCCCGGCCAACTAATCATGGCAAGGCGATAACCCTTATCTGGATTGATAAAACAGATCAGTTTATTTTCGGCAAAACGTTCACCCGCATAAAAGTCGAAATTGCGACCGATCAGCAGACTGCTGTCCGATGTTCGATTATTCCAAAGAGCCAACGAAGAACAACCCGCTAAATGCATGTTTTGCAACGCATGTCCGATATCGTGCGCCGCATGATAATTAAGTTGCCTCAAATACGGAGGCGCCATGAAATCGTATTGCGACGATGCCGACAACGATACGCCGTATATTTCCCGCAAATACTCTTCGGGAACGTTGTCGGGTAATTTGCGATTGAACCAAGCAACGAAATAACGGAGAAATCGCAAATAAGTCGGCGAAGGGATAAATTGCCGAAGCATTTCCGTAAAAGCATCTTCTTGATATTCGAGCAGTTCTTGCGTTAATTTTCCGAAAGCCGCACCGCGTTCAAAACCGTTACCTTCGAGGTATATTTCCCATAATCCGTCGGGGCTCCGATGCAACCAATTATTTCCGAAGATATAAAGACTGTCGTTGATTTTCTCTCGTTCAAGATTAAGACAAAACATATCCTCAACATGCGGCGGCGGAATATCGAGACTTTTAACATACACAACCAATCCGATAACGGCGGCCGACAAAACGATAAAGATAATGTAACGACGTTTCATTTTAAAGATCGTAAGACCGTAAGATCGTAAGATTGTAAGACCGCATTGTTTTACGATCTTACGTGTCTTACAGTCTTACGATCTTCATTACGTCAATGTTTCTTTTACTTTTTTGAAAAACTTTTCGGGAAAAATGGCGGGCGCCACTTTTCCGACGGGATAATACAGATACGTTTTTTCCAACTTATCTTTCGGAATCAATTGCTTGTTGTCGTTAATTTTGTTGAAAAAAACAATAATGAGGCTCAAAATAAGCGCATTGGCAAATATTCCGAATGCTGCTCCCGCTAAGCGATTGATCAAACCCAACGTTACGGCGTTTGCCACTTTGGTAACCAAATAGCCCGAGGCATATACGGCGATTAATATCAACAGAAAGATGATAATAAACGCTACGATCGAACATGCCGTTTCGCCCATCGCAAAATATTTTTGCAGGAAAGGTTCGAGAAGTCTGGATAAAGCAAACCCGCCCCAAATGGCAAGAATCAGTGCGATAATAACAAAGCTTTGTACGATGAATCCTTTTCTGAAACCCTTATATGCACCCCATCCCAAGCAAGCCAAAATGAGGATGTCGATAATATAGTTCATTTATGACAGCAACTTTTCGTAAAACTCTCCGTAGTCTTGAATGTAGCTTTCATTATTATGGTGAATAACGGGCTTTTTGGATGCTTCAAGATACTCGCTTACCTCGGGGTGAATCGAATCGCCGACCGTGACAAACCCGTCCGAGAAATTAATTGCCAACTTGTTCAAGCTTACGTAATCGGCATTTTCCAAGACTGCCACGTCTTTTTTGGAAACGCCGTCAGTTAATGCTTTGGTTTTGAAATCCGAGGCAAACGATCCGTCAAAACCGTCATTGTAAATGGAATATACCACTTTGGCTTTTGAAAACAAAGGGTCCTCGCGGAACGCTTTTTTTACATACAAGGGAACTAATCCCGTAAACCAACCGTGACAGTGAACCACGTTGGGAACCCAACGCAGTTTGCGCACCGTTTCCAATACGCCGCGTCCGAAAAATACGGCGCGTTCCTCGTTATCGGGAAAATATTCCTTTTTATCGTTGCATAACGTATATTTTCTTCCGAAATAATCGTCGTTATCGATAAAATAAACCTGCATTCGCGCCGATTGTATGGAAGCCACTTTAATAATCAGCGGGTGATCGGTGTCGTTAATGATGAGGTTCATTCCCGACAAGCGGATAACTTCGTGCAGTTGGTTTCTTCGCTCATTGATACAACCGTATTTCGGCATAAACGTCCGAATCTCTTTTCCTTGCTCTTGTATTCCCTGCGGCAAATTACGACAAATAGTCGACATTTCGGTTTCGGGAAGGTATGGTGTAATCTCTTGAGCAATAAATAATACCCTCATGCTTTTTTCGAAAAAATACTGGTGATTAATTTGATGCAAAGATAATAAAAAAAAAAAGAATATAAGCAATGCTTTATTCGCGAAAGTTTTGAATAACGCATCATTGGCGGCAATTAAAACATTCGATCGGATGTTTTTCGAAAAAAAACGATAAATTTGTTGTTTATTGAACGGTTTATTTTGTCGATTTATGGAGAAATTGATTATTGTTGGCGAAGCAATTTATGTGTTGGTGGTAGCGGTTGTTACATGCGTTATCATATACGATACCCGTACACCGACCAAAACATTGGGCTATTTGTTGTTGGTGATTTTCGTGCCTGTTTTCGGTATTGTCTTTTATTTTTCGTTCGGGGTTAATTACCGAAAAAGAAAACTCTACGATAAAAAGATTGTCGGCAACGATGCCGTGTTCGAATCCGTGAAGAAAACGGTTCTTGATTTATCGTATCGGGAGATGGAACAAAAGAAAGAACTGTTGGACGATAAAGCGGATTTGACGAGAATGATTTTTTCCGAATCATGGTCGCCTTTGTTGCCCGTAACGGATATGAAACTATTGGTTAACGGCGAAGCAAAATTTCCCGAAGTTTTGAATGTTTTGGAAAAGGCCCGAGACCATATTCATATCGAATATTACATCTATGCCGACGACGAAATCGGCAATCGCATCAAAGACATTTTGATATGAAAGGCTCGCGAAGGCGTGACCGTGCGGTTTATATACGACGATTTTGCCGCTCACCGCGTCGGTAAGAGAATGGCAAAAGAACTTCGCGCGGCGGGCATCGAAGTTTATCCGTTTTATAAAATCAGAATATTGATGTTGGCCAATCGGATGAATTATCGTGACCATCGCAAAATTATTGTTGTCGACGGAGAGTACGGTTTCGTGGGCGGCATCAATGTCGACGACCGTTACATTAACAACGGCAAAAACAAACTGTTTTGGCGCGACACGCATTTAATGATTCGGGGACAAGCAGTTGCCGGATTGCAATACGTGTTTATCGGCGATTGGAATTTTTGTTCCGGACGACGCATTGAATTTGTCGATCGTTATTTTCCCCCGCTTGTCGATGAAAACGGAAACAAGCCGGATTCTTTGGTACAAATTGTCGCCGGCGGTCCCGATTCGGAGCTTGCCGCCATCATGTTGGCCTATATGGCGGCCATTTCGTCGGCACGCAAGCGGCTGTACATTACCACGCCTTACTTTATACCCAACGAAACGGTAATGAATTCGATAAAATTTGCCGCGCTCAAAGGCGTGGATGTGCGTTTGTTGGTGCCCGGTATTTCCGATTCCCGGTTAGTGAATGCGGCTTCATCTTCCAATTACGAAGAACTGTTGGAAGTGGGTGTACGTATTTATCGCTATCAAAAAGGATTCGTTCATGCCAAAACAATGGTTGCGGACGATAACATGTCCGTTGTCGGGACCGCCAACATGGACATTCGCAGCTACGATCTGAATTTTGAAATTAATGCGTTGGTTTATGATCGAATGTTGAATGAAGAATTGGCGGCCGTATTTATGGCCGATTTGGAAGAAAGTATCGAGTTGAATTTGGAAGAATGGAAGAATCGGAGCAAAGTGATAAAATTCGGCGAAACCTTGACGCGATTGGTGTCGCCGTTGTTATGAAATGCTGTTCCGTTGCGTAAAAATTGCATCAAATTTGCAGGGATTCATACGGATTATTTTTGTATCGGAAGGCTTTTATAACTTAATCGAATAATTAATGAAAAAGATTCTTTTTGGAGTGATATCTCTTCTTTTGTGGTACGGATGCAGCAGCGTTCCCGTAACGGGACGTAAACAATTGTCGATCGTATCCGCGTCGGAAATGAATTCGATGGCCGTAACATCTTATAAAGAAACGCTTTCGCAGAGCAAGCTTTCGACCAATGCCGACCAAACAGCCATGATCAAAAGGGTGGGAGAACGCATCAGCAAAGCGGTGGAACAATATATGAAGGACAGGAACATGTCGTCCGCCATCAGCGGATTTCAATGGGAATTTAATTTGATTGACGATCCCA
>JAVBNP010000044.1:0-5440 GCA_031551455.1 Bacteroidales bacterium
AAAAATGAACATTTGTTCACATTATTAAATTTACCAAGATATTTATTGTCGGAAATCGATTCATTTATTGAACCAGAACCGACAAGCTTTCAAAGAACTAACAAAAAAATGAACGATTGTTCACGAAGTATCAAAATACAAATTATATGCCGGAATTATCATCTTCCTCAAAAATACAACATCAAATTTATTAAATATCTTATTTTAAATAAATTAAATGTGAATGATTGTTCACAGACCTAACAGGTTTTCAAAACCTGTTAGGTCTCAACAAAACTTTACAGCGCAAAAACTACCCTATTTACTTAGGAAATTGTATGTTAACCGAAGACGGCTTTCGGTGGATGACATTTTCACATCATCCATATATTCATAATGTGTTCTGCGGATGTAATGTAACTCTTCGTAACTGATGCGGAATTTTTGCGAAATTTGAAAGTCGATGCGGGTATTGATAAATGTCATCAATGCATTTCCTTTGTTGCCTTGCACGTCGGAATAATGATAATTTGCGCCGGCCGACAGACCATAACGCTCTTCTTCGGCCGATCCGTAACCTTTCCATGTAAAGAACCGGTAATTTTTTACGGCTCCGTAAAAACCCCAACGTTTCCACGGCATAAACAGACCGTGAAATTTGACGCTGTAGCCGCTGCCGAGATTATAATCGCGCTGATCCACCAAGTAATAGTCGGATTCGCTGCCTCCGAGCAGAACCGCATTGACATATACGCCGCCGAAGAACTTGGCGGGTTTATCCTCATCAGGTTGGCGTTTGTAGAGCAATCCTCCGCCGAAAGAGGCCGTTTCGGCAAATTCGTACGGACGTTTGCCGCCGTCCACCACCGGATTGGAATCGTAATAATCGAAATGTTGGAAAACACCGGCCAGCCAATAATTCGATTTTTCACCCCATTCGTGCCCCCAAAGCATTCCGAGCGCATTGGCATTGGACACAAGCGGCTGATTTCCAAAAATATCGAACATGATGCCGAACGTAAAATAATCGTACGGACGGCGAATGTTACCCGTAAAAGGTTGGCCGTAAATCATTCGCACGCCGAGCGCCATTTCCGAACTTCCCTTGGTACCATCCACGTCGTCCACATAGCGGGCAGCCATATCCAAGTCGAGGAGAAACGGGTGACGTTCGTAACGGGAAGGAGGCTTTTCTTCGTCGGTAAACACGGGACGGTGACGCCATGCATCGCCGTAAAACATACGATTGAGCAGTCCCATCGGCGAAACGATACCTGCTGCCAGTTCGCGCCCGAAACGCGCCCAACCGCGTTTGCTGTCGTCCAAAATAAGATATGATATACGGTGCGTGATTTCACCCAAGGCAATCCCACCGATAGGCGTGGCAATCAAGTCGTTAATAGACGGAGGTTCGCTTTCGCCGAAACATTCCCACAAGATGCTTCCGCCGAAAGCGTAAGGAATAGACGTCCAAAAACTGAGGCCGTTGCTGCGCGCCGCATTGAAATACAAGCTGCCCGTGTAGGGATGCCAAAACAGGTTGGTGGAAATATTATCGTTGTCCCATACGGGGCCATGACAGAGGTTATATTTAATGGTATCCCAAGTGGTTTGTGCATATTCGGCATCAAGAACATAACGATCGAAAAGGTGCAGGCCGAGATTCATTCCCACTACTTCGTAAGCAGCGATCCACGGATGTTTGTCCGTCGCAGAAGAATATCTCGCTCTGCCGAACGTGGGCGGCGTTGCGACATCACTCCGCATCATAAAATACGTCGGATTTTTCAAGTTGTACTCTGCAAGATTCCGTTTGGCGGATTCGGATAAAGTAAAATTATTGTCCGACACAGTTCCGTAGTCATATACAGGTAACTTCAATTTTGTCGGTCGTTGCAAATCCGCCGGCTGAGCGGCCGTTAACATCACGATCGATAAGAGGAAACCGATAATAAGTACAATTCTATTCATGAATGAAGCTCTCTGTTACAATTGGAACGCGGATGCCGGTAAAAATGTTTATGCTCCGTGGTTAACGAAATTTTTTCACAAACACAAAAATGAACATTTGTTCATTTTTAAGATGGGCAAATTTCATACCAAACGGTATGTAAGATAGCAAAAAAAAATTACTTTTTTATGAGACAATACAACTGTTCAAATTGTAATTGTATAATACTCAGTGAATATTGTATCGATTTTTGAAGAATAAGATTTTTTTGAAGAGAATTTGTTATACCGGAAAAAGTATAGGCAAGAGCTGTTGTTTCAGTGTCGTTTCGAATCTCATTATTTTCTTTTGCTTTGAAAATAACAATTTCCCACATATTAATGTCTTCGGCTGTCATATTAATGAGACTTTCTTTAAATCCGGGCATATAAGTAATCACGTCCGAAATAATATTGGTAAACTGCAAATCGGCATAGTTGAAATGCAGATTATTCAGTAAATAACGAGCAACTTTTTCGTTATGTGTTACGTATGCTTCAATGAATTCCCTTAATGAAACTTGTTTTAACCATTCGATCTCGGGACGAAATCGCATTTTGCCGGTTTTTCCCGATATGGCAGCTTCAAAAATTTCCAATTTATCTTTAAAGTGATGGTAAAATGCGCCTTTAGTAAGTCCCGTAGCCCTTTCCAATTCACTCATTGTTACATCCTTATAACCTTTATTTAAAAATAATTCAAAGGCAATATTCAAGATGTGTTCTCGGGTATCTTCGTTTTTGGAAATCATTATACTTTAATTATTTATATCGGAATCTAATTAATTGCTATCCAATTTCATTCTTTTTTAAAGTTAATATTGAACATTCCGATTGGTATGCAAAATTAGGCAATATTTTTCTAATTAAAAATATTGCCTAATTTTTTGTCGAGCTTAAACGATCTTGATTTTGTTTATTTTACATATTTTTTCAATACACATGACAAATCGTTATACCCCACTGGTTCCGCAAGTGCCATATTGCTTTGACTTTCGTGGATTATTTGTCGGTATTGATCGTGTTGTTCGGGAACGACAACGATTACCGGTAAGCCGGCACGAACGGATTTGATTTGCTTGATTTCTTCGCTTTCGGCACCGTCGAAAACCGACACATCGGCAATCACCGCGTCGATGTGGTTCGTTTGCGTGAGATAATCGAGCCATTGTTGCAGGCTTTCGGCGCGACGAACGGAGAAGCCCGGCACCGTGAGCAATTGCTCGTAATATTTGTATTTCATCACTTCGGGTTCGACTACCAATACGGCCCTGCCGGCAAACGGTTTGTTGTCCGACGGCGTTTCGCCCGGCAGCTCGTCGAAGAAATGCTCGTCTTCGGAGGCAACGGGCAGATACGATACGGTGAAATAGAAAGACGATCCGGAGCCTTCCGTCGATTCCACGCTCATGTCGCCGCCCATCAACTGAACGAGGCTGCGCGAAATGGTCAATCCGAGGCCCGTACCTCCGTATTGACGGCTGTTGCCCAGTTCCGCTTGACGGAAACGTTCGAAAATAACTTCCAACTGATTAGTTGCCAAGCCTATTCCCGAATCTTCCACTACAAATTCGAGCTTATCGGGTGCCGATTGTCGGTAGCCGAAGCGGATGAATCCTTTTTCGGTAAACTTAATGGCATTGCCTATCAAGTTGTTGAGCACCTGACGCAAGCGCATGGGATCGACATAAGTAACACACTTGTCGATAAATCCGCTGTCGTCAAGAATCAATGCGATGCGATTTTTATTGTTGGCTTGCAGGTAGGTTTCGAAGAACACCTGCAATTCGTTCATTAAGTCGTTAACGCGGAACGGCACGGGGCGAATGTTCATCTGCTTGGCTTCTATCTTGGCCACGTCGATGATATCGTCGATCAACTTCACCAACTGAATGCTGCTGTTATTAATGACGTTGATGTATTCCTGACGACGCTTGAGCGACAGGTTGTCCGAACCGAGGAAATGGAGAAATCCGACAATGCCGTTGAGAGGCGTACGAATTTCGTGCGACATGTTGGCTAAGAATGCCGATTTGAGTTTGTCGGATTCTTCAGCCCTTTCCTTGGCGCGGATCAGTTCCATTTCGTCCATCTTGCGGCGGGTGATGTCGCGGATAACCATAATAACGGAGGTTGTTTTGCCTTCGGTATCCTTGACGGTGGCGGCCGACACTTCGCCGATGAATTCCGAACCGTCGTTGTGCTCCAACAAAAGTTGCGGCAGGAAGGTTATATTGTCGCTTTTCAATTTTCCGAACATGCCGTATGCTTGGCGACGATCGTGCGGATGGATGAATCGCGATATGCGCAAAGCTCCGACGTTTGTGCTTTCCGGTACTCCGAACAGTTCAAGCGCTTTGGCTGAAACATAACGTACGTGTCCGTCGGGGTCGCATACCACAATGGCATCGGGCGATGCTACCGTCAATTGGCGGTACATTTCTTCCGATTGTCGCACGGCTTCTTCGGCCGCTTTGCGATCGGTGATGTCGGTTGCATATTCCATGTGCACCAAATTTCCGTCGACCCATTCAATCGCCGCATCGGTACATTCATACCATTTCTTGGCGTTTTCGTTCCAATGTTCCCACCGAATTAACCCCGTCGGATTATTTTTCTCGTCGCGCAATTTGGGGTTCGGGCAAAATTCACAAGGCGCTGTCTGTTCTCCCTGCAATACTTTCCAGCAGGTTTTACCTTCGATGTCCTCGCCCATAACTTCCTTGATCTTCTTATTGGCAAACAGGATGTTCCACGAATCGAAATCGGCCACGTAAATATTGGCGTCCACGTTGTCGAGCACGGTACGCATGGTTTGTTGCGACAAACGCATGGTGGTTTCGGCTTGGTAACGGCGCGTGGTGGTCGATATGACTTGCGAAAGGCTTCTCAACAGTTCCACGTCGCTTTCTTCCCATTCCTTGTTCGCGACACATTCGTCGAAACCGACGAACCCGTATTCGACGCCGTTGGCCGAAAGCGGCAGAACAATGATCGATTTTACTCCTTGGGAAGCAAGCAATTCGGCGGCTTCGGGACCGAGGGTATTGATGTCGGATGTGCAAATAAAATTGTCGGTATCGAATACATCGAACCACTGTTGCGTGAATTCGACGGGAATGTTCTGCAAACCGTCTTTGGCGGGTTCTATGCCTTCGTTGCACCATTCGTAAGTGTTGTTGACAGTGGTTCCGTCGGCGCTTTTTTCGAAGATATACACGCGGCTCACTCCCGTGTATTTGCCCATCTCGGCAAGCGACATGCTTAACGCCTCAGGTAAGCTTTCGGCCGACTGTACGATTTGCAGCACTTTGATGAGTACGGCCTGTCGGCGGCGGGTATCTTCCAATTCCTGTTCGGCCAATTTGCGGGCGGTAACATCGATCATGAATCCGTCCCAAACACGCGCTCCGTCATCGGTAGAGTGATGGCTCGAACGCATGTGTATCCATTTCATTTTTCCCGACTTGGT
>JAVBNP010000171.1:0-9937 GCA_031551455.1 Bacteroidales bacterium
AACGAAGACGGCTATCCGACGCAAATCGGCGGAAGCATGGTATTTAAGATCGAGTATTTCAAATAAACATCATTAATCCGTTATCCATTTTTTTGCATCGGCGGCTCGCGCTTTGCTGACAACGATTCGTTCGGGTACGGATACCGTCAAATTAACAGATATTTTTCCGCCAAACCATATCGATAAATCTTTGATCGCTTTTCGTGCAACGATAAATTGTCTGTTGGCGCGAAAAAAATCGTCGGGATTGAGCAGCATGGTTACTTCGTCGAGCGTTTGGTCGAGATAACGAGTGGTTCCGGCAAACGTGATCGCTTTCACCATTTTGGCGTCAATATAAATATACGCAATATCCGCAACGGCAAGCGGAACCAACTTATCTTTTTCGGAAACGAGGAAATATGATTTGTATTTTCGTTCGTTTTGCTTGAAACTTTCCGTCAGCTTTCGAATAATATCCGCATTCACCGCCGAAGAACCGGCCGAAAGATTTTTGTATTTGGCCAACGCGCGTTCCATATCTTTCTTGCCGATGGGCTTCAACAAGTAATCGATACTGTTGACTTCGAATGCTTTCAGCGCATATTCATCGTAGGCCGTGGTGAAAATAACGGGACACGTAATGTTAACTTCATCGAAAACGGTAAAGGAAGAGCCGTCCGCCAAATGAATATCCATGAATATCAAATCGGGCATCGGATGGAGGTGAAACCATTCCACACAATCATCAATCGATTGCAACACTGACACGATTTCAATCTCCGGGGCCGTTTCTTGGATGAGATCTTCCAACGTCCGCGAGGCAAATATTTCGTCTTCGACAATAACTGCTTTCATTTTTCCGTCTTTTTGGTTTGCGGAATCATCGTATTTCGTAAAAGGATCAATTACCAATCTTTGATCAACGGTATCGTCACCTCGAATATACCATCGTCCCGTTTCACGATGATTTCCCGTTGTCTCATCAAACGATAACGTTCGGCAAGGTTGGTCAAACCGATTCCTTCGCCTTCTTCCGGTTCCTTTTTCGGTCGGATGGGATTGGATACGGTGATGCTATAGTCATCTCGGGTGGTAAAGGTGATGGTAAGCGGTTGTTTTTGGCTGACGACATTATGTTTGATGGCATTCTCCGTCAATATCTGCAAACTGAGCGGAACAATGCGGTAATCGTTGTAACGTTCGTCGATGCAATATTCCAATTGCAGTCCTTCGCCGTAACGGATTTTCATTAAATGACAATACGCACGGGTAAATTGAAGCTCCTCCTCCAACGGGATAAGCTCCCGATTTTGCAACGTGTAACGAAACACGTACGAAAGTTCTTGCACATACTCCTGCGCTTTATCCGCATCGATTTTAATGAGCGAGTTAAGGGTATTCAACGAATTGAACAAAAAATGCGGATCGACTTGATTTTTCAACGATTCGTAACGCGCCCGCATATTTTCGGACAACAGGGTTTTGTTTTCCAATGCCGTTTGCTGCTGTTTGGCCGACAAATACATCAATTGCGACGTCAGCAACACGATGACCGCAATGAAAAAATCGCGTACGATTCCGCCGCGGATAAATGGTTTGGGACGCGGCTCCACATCGCTGCAGTATATTTGTACATTCGAAAAAAAGTAACTCAACAACATCGCAACCGCAAGTGTGGATATGATAATTAACGCAAGCCTCAATTTCGGTTGCATATCGGTTTTAAGCAACTTGAAATTCAAAAGGTAAAGCGCAAAAGCCGTCAAAAAATTGAATACAAAGTGCATGATCATGGGTTGCGCCGATAATGCGGGATGCGGAGGAGGTCCGCCTTCGCCGGGTATCACGGCATTGCGCCCGTAAAGGAGCATGGTCAAAAAAAGCACATTCAACAACAAACTGATCATCAAAGCCAGAAAAAAAGCGGTACGATAGGTAAGGCGTGACATGTTTTTGTTCGTTTTTAACGTTTGTTGCGGTTAAACGGATAAATATATTAAAATCGTTACAAAGATAACTACTCGTTTTTATGTCGGAACGGTTGCAAAGTATTATCACCGTCCCGACACCAATAACTCACTCGTATCGAAGCGCATTGATGGGATCGAGTGAAGCTGCTTTCTTGGCCGGATACCATCCGAAGAAAATTCCCGTGGCGGCGCAAACCGCAAACGACAAAACTACTGCTTGAGTACTGATGATATAAGGCCAATTGAGCATGCTCGATGCCACGTACGAGAGCGTTAATCCGAAAAGAATGCCGATGATCCCGCCGATCAAACTCAATATGGTGCTTTCCGTGAGAAACTGCAATTTGATGTCGCTGTTTTTGGCGCCGATGGACATGCGCAAGCCGATTTCCTTGGTACGTTCGGTCACCGTCACATACATGATGTTCATAATACCGATACCGCCCACCACCAACGATATAAAGGCTATGGATGTCAACAGTACGGTTAAAAAACCGCTCACGGAATTCATCATTTCAAGCATTTCCTGTTGGGTACGAACATCAAAATCGTTGGCCTGTCCTTCTTTCAATTTGTGTTGCGTACGTATGATCGACTTGATTTCATCGGCTGCTTCCGAAGCAACGTCTTCCGACATGGCCGAAGCCATAATCATGTGAACGTAATTAACGGCCAGGATACGTTTTTGGACGGTGGTATACGGCGCCATCACAACGTCGTCCTGATCTTGTCCCATTTGGTTTTGACCTTTACTTGCCAGCACGCCGATGATGCGGAACGGTATTTTGCCGAAACGAATGGTTTTCCCGACGGGATCTTCACCGTTCGGAAAAAGATTATCCGCCACGGTTTGCCCGATGAGGCAAACCTTCGTTGCACTTCGCACGTCATGTTCGGTAAAATTAACTCCGCTTTTTAATTCGTACTTTCGGATGGTTATCAAATATTCGTTACCACCTTGTACGCTTCCCGGCCAGTTATTCGACCCGCTGACCAATTGCCCGCTTGCACTGACAATAGGCGTTATCATCGAAATATTTTCGGCTTTTTGTTCAACGGCTTCCACATCTTTTTCGGTAAGTGTCTGTACGTTCGATGAACCGATGTTTACGCCGCCCTGCCGCTGACTGGAACGCATCACCATGATAAGGTTCGTACCCGTGGAGGATATTTGGTTATTGATACTCAGTGATGAGCTTTGACCGAGACTCACCACGGCAATTACCGAAGCAATACCGATGATGATACCCAACATGGTGAGCAAGGCGCGGGTTTTGTTGCGAAGTAACGCCTTGCAAGCGATTTTAAAAAGATTGAAAAACTTCATGATTATTCGTGTTTAACGAGATAACGTTCATAACGTTTCTAACGCACCGCTATGACTCTTAATGCTTTTAATTATATCTGAACTATTGGTATATAACGTTACAAACGCTAATAATCCGTTTCCACGGGAATCGAATCCAAGGTCGCTTTAGCCGATGCGGGTTTTATCGCCTCGTCCTTCACGATATGACCGTCGCGCAACATGATGGTGCGGCCGGTAAATACGGCGATGTCGGGTTCGTGGGTCACAAAAGCAATGGTTTTGCCTTCGCCGTTCAATTTTTGAAACAAACTCATGATTTCGTAGGAAGTACGCGTATCGAGATTACCCGTGGCCTCGTCGGCCAATAGAATTACGGGATCGTTAACCAACGCACGGGCAATGGCCACACGTTGTTGCTGTCCGCCCGAAAGTTGGTTGGGCATGTGTTCCATACGATCTTGCAACCCTACCTGTTCCAAAGCATGTTTTGCTCGCTCGTGACGTTCTCTGCTCGAAATCGTGCTGTTATAGAGCAACGGCAATTCCACATTTTCCAATGCCGATGTGCGCGCCAACAGATTGTAGGATTGGAACACAAAACCGATTTTACGGTTACGCAGTTCCGCCAATTCGTCCTTGCTTCGCTTGCTAACCGCTGTCCCGTCAATATAATACTCGCCGGAAGTCGGGCGGTCCAAACAGCCCAAAATATTAAGCAATGTTGACTTGCCGCTGCCGCTTGTTCCCATAATACTGACAAACTCTCCCTTGCCGATACCGAACGAAATGCCTTTCAAGGCATGTACCTCCTCGCTCCCAACCCGGAACACCCGGCGAAGCTGATCGATTTGAATAATATCATCGCTTCGATTTTCCCGCAAAGGAAGAGAATTCATATTATTTTGATTGTTTTCGGAAATCATGATTGTTTTGTTTTTATCGGAATATTTTTCCGTTTATTGTCGAAAAGTTCCGTATTCATTGTTATCTTCTTCCGCCGGGTCGTTTCGGCATTAAAGGATTAGCTGCCGCTTCCACCTTTTTGGCATTTTTTTCTTCGAGCGATGCGGAAAGAACAATGGTATCACCCGTACCCAGACCTCCGGACACGATAGTAAAGACACCGTCGCTCAATCCCGTTTCCAAATGCCGACGAATCACTTTACCGTCCGCTTGAATCCACACACTTTTGGATATTTGGGTCGCATTTTTCGCGTCGGGCCGACTATGTTGTTCCCGTTGTTCTTCCGGCAATTGAATATGTAATTTTTCCATTACTTCGGGCGTCGGTTTGAAAACCAATGCCGATGCCGGTACCACCGGCCCCGTTTCGGATTTAACCACTACGGTTACGCTTGCCGTCATTCCGGGAAATAATTTTTCTTCGGGGTTGGGCGCATCAATAATCACCGTGTATGTCACCACATTACTTGTTACGGTTGGTTGCAGGCGTATCTGACTCACTTTACCCGTAAACACGTCGTCGGTATAAGCATCCACCGTAAATTTAACCGCTTGGTCCAAACTCACCTTGCCTATGTCCGCTTCGTCCACATTAGCTTCCACCTGCATGTTTTTCAAGTCGTTGGCAATGGTAAAAAGCGTCGGTGTGTTAAACGAAGCCGCTACCGTTTGTCCCTGTTCCACCGCACGATTGAGTATCACCCCGTCAATCGGCGAGTAAATCTCGGCATATGATAAATTAACCTTGGCTTGATGCACGTTGGCTTTGGCATTAGCCACCGACGTTCTCGCTTGGGTCAATTTGTTGCCGGCATCTTCGTAAGACGCCTCCGTTGCCGCTTTTACGTCGTAAAGCTGCTTCACGCGGTCGTAGTTCTGTTGCGCAAACGTCAAATCGCTTTCGGCGCTTGCTTGACTTGCTTGCGCTTGAACGAGCTTTTCCGACAAAGTGGATTTATCCAACTCGGCCAACAGTTGTCCTTTTTTGACCCGAGAATTGAAGTCGACGTAAATCTTTTCGATAACACCCGAAACCTGTGTTCCCACTTCCACTTGGTCCACCGGTTGTACGTAACCCGTGGCGGTAACGGTGAGTTCCACCGTCTCTTCTTTAACAACAAAGGTATTCATGTGCAATTCTTTCCCTCCGTGAGTCATAGATATCACCGCAGCGACGGATGCCGCCACAATAATTGATCCGATGATGATCTTCTTTTTCATGATATTATTTGATTTTTGATTTTATTTTGCTTTTCGATAAATGATTACGTTCCCCGTTGAATCCCGGATCATTCTGTTCAGAAACTGATCGGTTCACCCATGTAAACATCCAAAATTTTGCGTTTTAACATGAATCCGTATTTACCTTGGATGTAATCGTTTAACGCTCCGATATAGTTGTTTT
This sequence comes from Bacteroidales bacterium, assembly GCA_031551455.1. Classification (GTDB taxonomy): domain Bacteria; phylum Bacteroidota; class Bacteroidia; order Bacteroidales; family UBA4181; genus JAIRLS01. Next base: position 5,630 of record JAVBNP010000171.1, read on the forward strand.
GCTGTTGCAACAAATCTACTGCCGTGATGGCTCCCGCGTTAAACTGAGCCCTGTATGCCTCAAAAGTTTTCAAATAGGCATTTTGGCGAATATCCGTCACCCGATACTTGTTGTAGGCCGACACTACATCTTGATACTCCTGCATCACGGTTTGGCGAATGGTCAACTCCGTTTGCATTTTGTCCAACTCCGCCTGCTGTAAGAAAATTTGACTTTTGGTTACATTCGTTTTCGTTCGATTCTTGTTGAAAATCGGTATGCTCACCGTAACACCGATTTGCTCGTTCAATCGGTCGTTCAATTGCGTACCGAAATTCGAGAAATCCGAATGTCCCGTACCGAGACTTGCTCCGAGGCTCACCGTGGGATAATAACCTGCTTTGGATAGTTTAACGCCCGCATCGGCAATATCGACATTGTATTGACTTATTTTTATGTCGGGAAGATACGCCAACGCTCTCTCGGTAACATATCCCGATGCCGGCAACACGATCATTTTCGATACGGCCGATGTATCGGGATAAACGATTTGCAAATCGGTTAAAGGATCCATCGAAAGAAAAGTTTTGAGCGCAAGCAGGTTGTTATCGCGCGCTATTTCCGTATCGACGATGTTGTTTTGATCGTTGGCGTACTGCGCTTCGAGTAACAAATAATCGCTTTCGAGAATCTTGCCCACGCGGTATTGTTCCTTACCTTGGCTGAGTTGTTCCTTGCTCGCTTCCGCCACCGAAAATTGGTATTTCAACAGTTCTTCGTTACCCAAGGTCGAAAGGAACGCCTGCAAAATCTGTATCGTCAAGTCATTTTCGTATTGCGAAGTCTTATAGGTCGATTGTTCCATTTGCAACCGATTTTGCTCGATGGTGTTATTGATGGTTCCGCCTTGATAAATGGGCATAGAAGCACTCACGCCGTAGTTGCCGCTCCAAGCGGAATTATCTTTGGTATTGGTAAAATTCTCGCTCAACGACGCGCTGACACTCGGTAATCGTTCGTCCTTTGCTTGCATATACGTTGCCTCATTCGACTTTTCCGTAAGTTTCAACGATTGACGGTTATAATTTTTATCCAACGCATATCGGAGACAATCCTCCAATGTAAAACGATATGCTTGACTTTCCTGCCCGTTTGTTATCGCGGGAAGCAAAACCGTCATCATCATCCATAACACATATTTTTTCATGTCCTTCATTTTACTTTTTTGAACAGTGCAAACATATACGGTGTTCATCCCGGTTTAACGAAAAAGATGATCGAAACGGAAAAAACAATTGTTGAAACGACGAAAAGAAATGTTGAACCGACCAACGGCAATCGAATTTTGCAACCCGATAAGGATCATATACGTATACATTGATATAAAATATCTTTTTGACCATGACCATCCGAAGTTATCTGGAATCGGGAAAAACAAACCCGACGGGAGAATTATTATCGTATGTTGTTCTGTTCCTTGCTTGTATTCCCTTTTGTTACCTCTACACCGTCATACAAGTTATTTTTCCGCTTATTTACTTTAATATTCTGTTTACAATCATGCTCGGAACATTTTTGGGTTGGACCAACCGATTGGCGTCGAGATGGGCATGCAGCAGAAATAAAAACGGTCGATTGATTCGGGCAATCGCTGCGGGTGTATTTGCCTGTTATTTCCAATGGACGGCTTACATATTATATGCATATTCGGGTGAACTGCCCATGCCCGGCGAGTATCTGTCAAACCTTTTTATTGTTGCCGACCCTGCGGCATTCTTTCAAACATTAACCGAAATCAATCAAACGGGAATGTGGTCCGTTTTCGGTGCAACGGTAAGAGGATCCGCGTTAACTGTCGTGTGGTTGGTTGAAGCCGTCATCATTATCGGAATACCCGTTTGGATGGTACTCAAAGCCCCGGTATTTCCGTTTTCCGAACTTTTGCGAAAGTGGTATCCCAAATATACTTTGTTGACCGATTTTGAAGTGATTAACGGAAGTGATTCGTTCATGCAAAAGTTGACAATCGATCCGTTACAAACCATTGCAGGATTAGGAAAAGGGCGCAGCAACAGCTATTCGGAAATACACATTTTTTACTTGAAGGATGAGGAACCGCAATATTTAACCATCGACCGCGTATTTATTGAAGAACGGGGACGAGGTAAACGAAAAACATCAAATACGGTAAGCAATCTCACCGTCAGCAAAACAACGGCCGAAACGCTTCTTGCCAATTATCGATATAAAAAAGAACGAACGGAGATTATTTGACGACTCGGAACCGACGCACCGCTTGGTGCCTCCCGAATAATTCGCTACTTTTGCGGGATAATTCCGTACGACGTTTTTGCGGCAAATTCGCTTTGTAATCCGTGCGGCTTCCGTAAACAAAATGAAAAAAGAAAACGCTCCCCTCGCATTGGGAACGGAAAGCATCGGGAAACTGTTGATGCAATATGCCGGTCCGGCTATTATTGCCATGACCGCGTCGTCCGTATACAACATCACCGACAGTATTTTTATCGGCCACGGTGTGGGATCGTTGGCGTTATCGGGGTTGGCCATCTCGTTTCCGTTGATGAACTTGGCCGCGGCCTTCGGTTCGTTGGTCGGCGTGGGCGCCTCCACGCTCCTATCTCTCCGCTTGGGCCAAAAAGATTATGAAATCGCCAATCGTATCTTGGGAAACGTTTTTGTGCTCAATCTCATCATGGGATTGCTTTTTTCGATCGTTACATTGGCTTTTCTCGATCCGATTCTTTATTTTTTCGGGGCAAGCGCCGAAACGCTTCCTTACGCACATGATTTCATGGTAATCATCCTGTGCGGCAATGTTTTTACGCACATGTATTTGGGATTAAATGCCATGCTTCGGTCAGCCGGCAGCCCGCAAAAAGCCATGACGGCCACCATCTTTACCGTATTGATCAACTTGGCGCTCAACCCGACGTTTATTTTCGGTTTCGGATGGGGAATACGCGGAAGCGCTCTTGCCACGATCATTTCCCAAATCATCGTTCTTGTGTGGCAAATCAATATTTTCAGAGATAAAAATCACTTTATCCATTTGAAAAAAGGCATTTATCGGCTGCAACGCAAAATCGTATCCGATTCGCTGGCCATCGGTATGGCGCCTTTCCTAATGAATGCCGCTTCGTGCGTGATCATTATTTTGATCAATCAAAACTTGATCCGACATGGCGGCGATTTGGCCGTGGGCGCTTACGGTATCGTCAATCGGGTCGCTTTTCTTTTCGTAATGATCGTGATCGGGCTCAACCAAGGAATGCAACCCATTGCGGGATATAATTTCGGGGCACGATTGTATTCGCGCGTAACCGAAGTTTTGAAAAAAACCGTTTTTTACGCCACCATTATCATGACGGTCGGATTTGCAGCAGTGGAATTGTTTCCCCGCATCGTTGCGTCGATTTTCACCACCGATAATGAATTGATTGATTTATCGGTCACCGGCTTACGTTATGTGTTTATACTATACCCGATCGTCGGATTTCAAATGACCACTTCCATGTTTTTCCAGAGCATCGGCATGGTCAAAAAAGCCATTTTCCTGTCGTTAACTCGTCAAGTGATTTTTCTGATTCCGTGCCTGTTGATTCTTCCGCGTCTTTGGGGCGTAAACGGAGTATGGATCAGTTTACCGATAGCCGATTTTGCCTCCGCCATCCTTTCGACCGTGTTGCTCGTTTCGCAACTGCGCCGATTCGGAGAAAAGAAACACGATGACGAATAATAACGGTTTTGAACCAAATTGCGATCATCAATAGTTATTGAAATATATCATTAAAAATGATCTGTCATGGACGAGAAATTTGCAATTACCATCGGGCGCCAATTGGGAAGCGGCGGTAAACTGATCGGCGAAGAACTCGCCAAACAATTCGGCATTTCCTGTTACGACAAGGAACTGATCCTATTAGCATCCCGTGAGAGCGGATTGGAGCGCGAATTTTTCGAACAAGTCGACGAAAAATCGCGTTTCAGCATTTTCGGCAGCTTATCCGGCCTTTGGTCAAACTACGCGGGTGAAGGATATGCCGACAATTATTTATGTAACGAACGCCTATTCAAAATACAAAGCGACGTAATTCGCAAATTGGCCGAGAATCAATCCTGTATTTTCGTGGGACGTTGCGCCGACTATATTTTGCGCGATCATCCGCGATGCGTGAACGTGTTTATCTGCGCCGACATGAAAGATCGTGTGCGACGCGTTCGGGAAGACCAACAAATCGGCGACGAAAAAGCCAAAGAGCTTATCGAACGGACTGATAAAAAAAGGGCGGGATATTACAATTATTACAG
>JAVBNP010000197.1:0-9721 GCA_031551455.1 Bacteroidales bacterium
TACGAACGTTCGGGGATTTGTTGTATTATTTTCCGTACAAACATACCGACCGTACAAAGTTTTATACCGTCGGTGAAATACAACCCGCCGATGCATACATTCAAGTGAGAGGACGCATCGTATCCGTGCATAAGGAAGGAGCCGGCCCCAAAGAACGTTTGGTGGTGCAATTTTCCGATCATACGGGTCCCATTCCGTTGTTGTTTTTCAAGGGTATACGATATCTGTCGCAAAGCCTCAAACAGGGAGGCGATTACGTGGTTTTCGGAAAACCGTCGGAATTTAACGGGCAAGTTAATTTCGTACATCCCGAAATGGAACCTGCCGACAAACATGAAGACGGTATTTCTGCCGGATTGCAGGCACATTACGGGACTACCGAACGCCTTAAAAATAGTTATGTCACTTCGCGTGTCATCGGGCGATTGATGGTAAGCTTGTGGCAGGGAATGAAAACAAATATCCCGGAAACTCTTCCCGACGGCATTCTTCGGCAATATCGTCTGTTGCCGTTACAAGACGCATTGTTCAATATCCATTTTCCGCAGAACGCAACCTTATTGCAAAAGGCGCAACACCGGCTCAAATTCGAAGAACTGTTTTGGATACAACTTCGCATGTTATACCTTCGAGAGGAACGCAACACGTATATTCGAGGCTTCAACTTCGAGCATGTGGGAGAACGGTTTAATCGGTTCTATTCGGAATATTTGCCGTTTGAATTGACGGATGCGCAAAAACGGGTAATGCGCGAGATTCGTAAAGATATGGGTAGCGGAAAACAGATGAACCGACTATTGCAAGGCGACGTGGGCAGCGGGAAAACCATGGTGGCGCTTATGTCGATGCTTATCGCTTTGGATAACGGGTATCAAGCTTGTCTGATGGCGCCCACCGAAATTTTGGCCGTACAACACATGCAAACCGTATCGCGGATGACGGCGGGAACGGGAATCAATGTTGTTTTATTGACCGGTTCGACCAAAAAAAGGGATCGCCGGACAATTCATGAAGGATTAACCGACGGAAGCATTGATATATTAATCGGAACACATGCATTGATCGAAGAAACCGTGCAATTTGCCAACCTCGGATTAGTGGTGATTGACGAGCAACACCGTTTCGGCGTGGCACAACGTGCCCGTCTTTGGAAAAAAAATACTGAAGCTCCTCATGTTTTGGTAATGACAGCCACGCCCATCCCACGCACGTTAGCCATGACGTTGTACGGCGATTTGGATGTATCGGTCATCGATCAACTGCCGCCGGGACGTAAACCCGTAAAAACGGTACATTATTACGACAATCGACGCAAAGACGTGTTCGAGTTCATGCGAAGACAAATTGCCGAAGGAAGACAAATATATGTGGTGTATCCGTTTATCGGCGAATCGGAAAAGATGGATTACAAGAATCTCGAAGACGGATTCGAGCAAATACGCCAAGCGTTTCCCGAGCAAGACGATTATCGCGTAATCATGGTTCACGGCAAGATGTCCGGAACCGATAAAGATCTGGCCATGCGAGTATTTAAAGAAGGTCGTGCGCATATCATGGTTGCCACCACCGTCATCGAAGTGGGTGTGGATGTTCCCAATGCTTCGGTAATGGTAATTGAAAGTTCCGAACGTTTCGGATTATCGCAACTGCATCAATTGCGAGGTCGCGTAGGACGCGGAGCCGACCAATCTTATTGCATATTGATGAGCTCATACAAGCTGAGTAACGACGGACGAAAACGCCTGCAAACGATGGTTTCCACCACCGACGGATTTATTATTGCCGAGGCCGATCTTAAACTTCGCGGTCCCGGCGACATCGACGGAACGCAACAAAGCGGTGTGCCGTTTAACCTGCGTATTGCTTCGTTGGCCACCGACGGACAATTATTGCAATTGGCCCGTATGGCGGCCTCCGATATTTTATCATCCGATCCCGGTTTAAATCGTCCCGAAAACGATTTGCTGAAAAGCGCCGTAAAAAAACAATTGACCGAAGAAGTGAATTGGAGTAAAATAAGCTGATAATCGTCGAAAATTACGTACTTTTGGCAAATTAAAATTGAGGAGATATGCCGGGGATTACATTGTACTATCACGAAAAGGGCGAAATCAAAGTATCCAAAGATCTTGATTTGCTTCGGTCGAGACCGATATCGGATTTCGTGTGGATAGACATGAATAATGTAAGCCGGTCGACCGAGGAAAAACTGGAAAATATTCTGAAAATCTACATTCTCGAAGAATGGGAAATAGAAGAAATTGAGAGCAGTTCCCGGTACAGTGAAGCGGAAGATTACATTGTGGCCAACTCCAACTTTTTGCAATTACAACATGATGAATTTCGGGAAGAAAATGTCTCTTTCATCCTGAAAAACAACATTTTGGTATCGGTGCGCGACAGCGAGCTCCGATCTTTTATCGAAACGGAACGCAAAGTAATGACCAATCCCCGCAACTATATTTCGGGGTATCATATTTTGGTGACGCTCATGGCCACCCGTATCGATTACGATGCGGATTTAATCGAAAACACGACACGCGAAATTTCGGCGCTCAGTCGATCGATGACCACCAGCAAAGAGGTCGATGAAGAAATTCTCCATTTGATCAAAAACCTGCAGGAAAAATCAATGACCCTGCTCGAAACTATCATTGATAAACAACGAGTGGTATCATCGATGCTTAAAAGCGTCAAATTTCCTTTGGATGAAAAACCAATTCTTTCCATCATGATCAAAGACATCAATTCGTTGATCGACTACAGCAAATTCAATTTCGAGCGGCTGGAATATCTGCAAAACACATTTCTCGGTTTGGTAAACATCGAACAAAACAAAATCATTAAAATATTCACGTTTGTTACCATTATTTTTATGCCACCAACCCTCATTGCAAGCATGTATGGTATGAACTTTGACTATCTCCCGGGTCTGCATATGTGGTCGGGCTTTCTTTGGGCTATTGTTTTAATGGTGATCGTATCTGTCGGAATGTTGTGGTTTTTCCGTCGAAAAAAATGGTTATAAAAAAGTAATCATTAAATTATAATTCCAAACTTGTTGACTTCATGAAACTACCGATACCGTAACATTAGTTGTCGATTATTTTAATTGTCAATTATCAACTTGCTCATGAATTCACTGCCGACTTTTTTCCACCAAACTCCGTTTTTTCGTTTGTTATTGCCGTTTATTGCGGGAATTATATTCGGTTTTCAACTATCAATCCCCGGAATTCCCTCTTTCTTGATATGTACCATATTATTGATATGTCTTTGCGTATTGCTCCGGTATCGTAAAAAGATGCTATTTTACGGCATTTTTCTTAACCTGTTTCTCATTTTCGCGGGAATCTGCACGGTATCCGTACATCGATTCACTCCGGCGGAACAAACGGAACAAGGTTTGTGGTTGGCCATCGTCGATGAACCGCCCGTCGAAAAAGAAAATTCGATGAAAATGACGATTCGCGTACAGGCCGATCTCTCCGATACATTGAAAACAAGTCGCGACGAAAAAGTCATGGCCTATTTTCGAAAGGACGATTTGTCGCAAAAAATCAAACAAGGCGATTTACTGGTCATCGATGCCGTATTAAAACCGGTAACCAATTCCGGAAATCCTTACGAATTTGATTATTGCGGCTATTTGAACAACCAACACATCGGACGAAGCGTTTTCGTCGAAAGCGGAAAGTATCGATATCTTGCCGAGTATGCGCAAGGCCCGTTACTGAATTTATCGAATCGGATACGCAATCATTTGTTGGCCGTGTACAAACATGCGGGACTCAGCGGCAACGAATTGGCGGTAGCTTCGGCATTGGTGTTGGGTTATAAAGCCGATTTGGACGACGTGCTGCGCGGCGCATATTCCGCATCGGGAGCCATGCACGTGCTGGCCGTATCCGGATTGCATGTCGGCGTCATATATCTTGTTTTTGGCGCTTTTTTGAAACTCATACCCTTCCGGGGACGAGCAAATTTATTGCGGACGCTGATTTTGCTGACAATATTATGGTTGTACGCTTTGATTACCGGAATGTCGCCTTCGGTAATGCGTGCTTCCACCATGTTTTCCATCATTATCGTCGGAGAGGCATTTCGTCGCAAAGCTTATATTTACAACAGTATTGCGGCGTCGGCGTTTATTTTGTTATTTATAAATCCGACAAATCTTTTCGATGTGGGATTTCAGCTTTCATACGTGGCCGTCATTGCCATTGTCTTTTTTCATTCCCGCATCTACGGACTTTTCACGTTTAAAGGTTGGTTACCCGATCAAATATGGAGTTTAACCTGTGTGTCGATAGCCGCCCAAATCGGGACGGTTCCGTTATCCCTATTCTACTTTCATCAGTTTCCCGTCTATTTTCTCTTGGCCAACTTGATCGTTATTCCGGGAGCAAGCGTCATTATCTACGGTTCACTTTTTCTGTTCGTCGTTTCTCCCATGATACCGGTAATGACGGCCGTCGGTTGGATGTTGGATAAATTCCTGTATTTGTTCAATGCCGGTATCTTTTTTATCGAAAAACTTCCGGGAAGCGTTATTTGGGGGATTCGTTTCCAAAGTTGGGAGATTCTCGTATTATATTCACTGCTTGCTTTCATAAGCACATGGGTGTTAACGACACGCAAATCATGGCTGTTTGTATCGATTGCCTTGTGTTTGCTTTGGATAACGGGGTCCGTTGCAATAGATTATCGCGATTTGTCGCGACAACAATTGATCGTATACAACACACCGGGAACCGGTTTACTGCAATTTGCAAACGGGCGGGACAATACGATTTGGTACGAAAGTCGAAATTCGTCCTTTAATGCTCCCGCTGCCACGGAATATCAACGCATTGCCATGAAGCTGAATGAAGCTCGTTGCATCATGCCGGATTCCGTATTGTTTCGTTCGGATGAGCGGCTGGAACAATCGAACATATATGTCAACGGCAATTTCATTCAATTTGCCGGAAAACGATTGGCTGTGTTCACTCGAAATTTTCCTCCGGAAGATACCGGGACATCCCCGATCACAACCGATGTCGTTGTGTTATCCCAAAATGTGAATACCCGAATTTCTCAAATACTGAAAGCATACCGACCCGAAACGGTAGTAATCGATGCTTCCAATACTTTAACCCGAATCGATCGTTGGGAAAAGGAATGCGTCGAAGCGGGAACAAAATGCCACAGAACGGACAGAGACGGAGCGTTTGTACTTAAAAGATAGCGAAATCCGCAAAACATTTTATCTTTGCGTACATTAAATCCGACTATCGGCATGAATATCATGTTTTAATTTAAAGAAGATATGAAATATTTATTCCTATTGATGATTGTTGCATTCAGTTTACCGGTGAACGCCGATTCCGACCGAACAATTACGCCCAACGATTTTAAAGGAAGTGATGCGGAACGTATACAAGCTGCCGTTAATGCTGCCAAAGAAACTACTTGTAAAGTGGTCATACCGAAGAGAAATTCCAACGGTTCCAACAGTTGGATAATAGACAGGGCGATATTATTGCCGAGCAACATGACGATCATACTTGATAATTGCATGATTCAATTGTCCGACTCGTGCAGAGACAACATGTTTAGGAGTGACAACGTGGGTATCGGCATTACCGATCCGGTTTGGAATCATAACATAAGCATCGCGGGAATAGGTCATGTATTGTTAAAGGGAGCCGATAATCCCCGATCGACGGGTGATGCTTACAGAACGTTAACATTGACACCCGAAAAAGGACGGGTAAGTTACGGAAGCGATGCGGGAAAGAAAGGAATGAAACAAAAAGGCGATTGGCGGAATAATCTGATTCAGATTGCTTACGTGGACGGATTCAATTTGAAAAATGTGAATATAGAAAATTCTCATGCGTGGGCCATCAGCTTTGAAAGAACTCGAAATGTCGAAATATCCGACATCAGATTTAACAATCCCGAACTTATTCTTATAAACGGTATTCAAAAAAAAGCATACAATAAAGACGGAATTAATTTAAGACATGGTTGTAAATATTTCAGAATAAATAACATTACCGGCATAAACGGAGATGATTTAATCGCACTTTCCAGCCTTGATGTTGATCCGTTTTATCACACCAACGGCGATGTAAATTCCTATCAGGTTACTTCCACCAAATGGGCCGGACCGGAAGATGATACGGAACAAATATTTATCACCAACTGCCAAACAAATTATACGGGAGTGGCCATTCGGGCAAGCGACAACGCAAGCATTCATCATGTATACATTAACGGAATCATAACGAAAGTAAGGCCGGACACGCCTGCTCCTTACGGAGGAAGCCCTTATACGTTGCTGGTTGGCGGCAAAGGATACGGATCGGATTCTGGTCAAGCGAAAATTAATAATATTTATGCCATGAATCTTATCGGGGACGGCAGGTCCTTGATTTTGGTGGAATCGCCGATAGCCGATTGTGCGTTTATGAACGGAATATATACGGGAAACGCTCCTACCGCCATTACTTACACGATCGATAAAACGAAAACCAAAAACATAATGGAAGTTAACTTGGTGAAAGTCCCCATAGACCAACCGTAGATAACTATTCTACTTTAAGAGGCTGTTTAAAATTCTTTTGCCCGGTTTAAGTTGCGCCTCCGGCGCGCCGGTTGCCATGCTCATTCAATATTCCGAGGCTTTGCCGTCGGGCTGAATTAAATTAGCCTTTCAGGCTAACTCTTTTATGTATCGGACTGAACCGCAGTTCTGAAAGAACAAGCTCGCCGAAGGCAAAGTCCGGCTTATTTGGCTTCGCCGAGCTAAAGGTTCAGCCCGACGGCAAGGCCTCGGGCTAAGAAAAACATCTTTTAAAACCGGCGTCCCGGAGGGACAGCTTAAATTTTGGTTTCTAAACTTGCAAAAACCAAGGGACTTGGGGTGGGTTAATATAACTTTTATGCTAATTGCAATCTCGATTCGTTTATATCGGATTAAAACCCGTATGTTTGACCCGATACCACGTCATGCGAAGCGCCGGTGACGCTCTTCAAACAGTTGGGTAATCCTTCGGCACGACGCAAACCGAGAAAAGCGAAAATAAGCGCTTCCTTATAATCGATGACGGCCGGATCCGGCTTTATCCATGTAAAATTGTTAAATGCCAACGTTCGTTCCGCCAAATAGGTATTGTAAGCCCCGCCACCGGTAACCAATACCCGACTACCCTCTTTTAAAGAACGCGAAATTTGAAATGCGGCATGTTCGGTAAGCGTGGCCATCTTATTTTCGAATGCATCGTCGCAACTTTCCACCAACGGCATTATTTCGGCATCGACCTGTTCCTGTGCCAACGACTTCGGCGCTGAACGCCGATAATACGCCAAAGCATTAAGCGCATCGAAAAGTTTCCCGTTTACCTTTCCCGAACGGGCAATGAGCCCGTCTTTATCGTATTCCTGCCCGCGTGTACGCATCAAACGGTTCAAACAATAATTGGCGGGACAAAGATCATAAGCAATGCGGCGACCGTTGTCGTCGTCAAACGATACATTGGCAAAACCTCCGATATTCAAACAATAATCGTACTCGCCGAATAACAATTTGTCGCCGATGGGAACCAATGGTGCGCCTTGTCCGCCAAAAGCGATGTCGAGCGAACGAAAATCGCAGATTACCTTAAATCCCGACACGGCATGCAATCGAGCGCCGTTGCCGATTTGCAGATTGTAACCCAAATCGGGACGATGAAATACCGTATGTCCGTGCGACGCCACGAAATCGACATCATCGGATATACCGTATTTTTGCGCGAAATCGCGTACCATCAAGCCCAATAAACGACCGTATTCCGCATCCAAAGCGGTAATTCCTTCCGCGGTTGTGTAATAAGCGCCGCGCAACTTTTCCCGCCAACCGGCATCGTAAGGAACACATTCGGCATGTACTATTTCATATTTCGGATGCTCGGTTGCTCCCCAAAAACGAACATAAGCGATATCCAATCCGTCAAGCGACGTTCCGCTCATGAGACCGATGATTTTATATTCCTTCATTCCCGATAAAGTTTAATTTTCGACTTTTCCGAATTCCTTATCCACATTTAATTTTCGATAAAGCAACAATGCCGGCAACATTCCGAGAACGATCACCGCAATAAAAAATTGTTCGTAGCCGAACCACGATACCGTGTAGCCCGAAACGGCCTTGGGCCAAATCAATGACAAGGCCATCAATCCGGAACAAACGGCATAATGCGTCGTGGCATATTTTCCCCGTGAGATATATACCATGTACATGGTGTAGGAAGTAAAGGAAAATCCGTAACCGAAATACCCCAAAGCAACAATCGCACCGACCGACATGAGACCAACCGGACCCGTTTCACCGACAATTTCGGGATTTTGCGACAACAGCCAATAGCCGATGTTGGGCAAATTCAAAATCAAAATCATCGGCATAAGCCAAAAACGCAATCCCTTCCGCGCAATGGCAAAGCCGCCCGCAATACCGCCGACAATAAGCGCCACCACGCCCACCACACCTTTAATGAGTCCTTGCCGATCGATGGGAATGCCGAGTCCTCCGTGTTCCGGCATATCGGTAAAAAACTGCGGCAATATTTGCAACAACTGAGCTTCGCCGGCACGATACGTCACCAAAAAAAGAACACCCCACCAAATATGCGGTTTTCGAAAAAAGGTCGAAAAACCGGTTCCGAATTCGTGAAGGATACCGCGAACACTTTTGGTGTTTACATCCGAACGTTCCGGATCGCGCGGAAACGCCCAAAAGTTATACAATGCCGTCAAGAACGTGATACCCGCCAACACAAAAAACACGTACCGCCATGCATCTACGGTAGCCGTTTCGATACCGTTAACGGCAATACCGGCTTCCGTACTGCCGAATTTTGCCATTAAATATCCGAGCAACCACAGCAACCCTCCGTCGACCAATAACCACCCGATTCGAAAAGCGGTGGAACGTAAACCCACCCAAATGCTTTGTTGGTTCGGCGTGAGATGTATCATGTACATACCGTCCGTCGCCACGTCGTAAGTGGCAGCCGACAATGCAATCACAATAAACATCATTAATGTCATCAAAAAAAAGTCCGGTGAATGAACCAGAAAACCGGCAGCCGTAAAAGAAATGCCCACGATTACCTGCGCCCGCATGGCCCACCACTTTTTGGTTTTGATGATATCGACGATCGGTCCCCACAGAGGCTTAATAAACCAAGGAAGATAGAGTAACGAAATGGTAACACCCGATACCTCGGGATTTACGTTCATGGCAATGTAAAAATACACCAATAACGATTGCATCACCGTATTCGGGACGGCCTGATAAAAATAAGCCGTCGGAACCCATTGCCACGCTTTACGTTCGGAAAATTTTAACGTTTTCAAGTTTTATATTCGGGAGAACCTGTTGTTTTCGTTTCGGCAAATATACGATTTCCCTGCAAAGGAATTATTGTTTACGACACATTCATCTTTTCAAAAATTCTCCCGACTCGAAATTTTTGAGACGCGTTCAAAATAAAATTCCCATTTTCAAAGGTTCTATCATGATTTTATTAAACTGCGCCTCCGGCGCGCTAATTATATTGTATTTATTCAGTTTCCCGAGGCGTTGGCATGGGGCTGGTATAAGGTAGGCGTTAATGGGGAACCAATTTTTTTTATAAGGCTGAAAGAGAGGGTGAATTAATAACGATGGCAAACACCCGGGAAGAAAGAG
>JAVBNP010000296.1:0-7329 GCA_031551455.1 Bacteroidales bacterium
GACGAACATTATAAAGTGATTGTTTTGGCCGACATGAAAGCCATGCATCATGCATCGCTGCAAAAAGTATTGGAACATTTCCGTTCGGGAGGTATCGTGTTGGCTGCGGGCGAACTCCCCAAAGCAAGCACCAAATCGGGAGAAAACGACAAAGAAGTCGATGCGATCGTTAAAGAATTATTCGGCATGACTTCGGCGGAAGCTTCCGCCGGAAAGATCGTCGGCAAACAAACCAATTCAACCGGCGGCGTGGGAATATACACTTCAAAAGACCGCATTACGGAACTGATCCGTTCGCTGATTGTTCCCGATTTCGATCCGGGTCCCGGACCGGGAAAAGTATTGCACCGAAAAGCGGGCAAACGAGATATTTACATGGTCATGGATGTGCCGAAAGGCAGCGAATGTTTCTTCCGGGTAACGGGTAAAGTGGAATTGTGGGATGCATCGACGGGAAAAACCGCCGATTACCCGATCGTTCGTCAAACAAAGGACGGGACATGGTTGACGTTGGAAAAAGAACCGTCAAGTTCGTATTTATTCGTATTTTCTGCGGGAACACCAACGGTAGCCGATCCGCAAAAAGCAAAACCGCAACTTGTTTCGCAAATTCCCGTGGAAGGCAAATGGGAAACCGAGTTGTTGCCTACCATGAACAATAAATGGGGCGATTTCCGATTCCCCGCGTTCGACGGATTCATCGGTGCGGAAGCACGCACGTTCAAGCATCAACCGGATGCCCTTTCGGATAAAAATTGGATGCAACCGGGATTCGACGACTCCGCATGGCCGGAAGATATTTACGGTTTCGGTCCGCAAATGAAATCGTATTTCCTCCCCGCATCCGATAATGTTGAAGCTGCGGTGTCGACGTTGAAAACGTCCGAATTATCCGGCGAAATATTGGATTTTTCATGGCAATACGGTATTTGGGACAATCCGGGATCGGAAGGTTATCACGGTCTCAAAGGCAGGGTAAACGACGGATTTTTGATCCTCAATCAAGAAGGACATTTGTTGTACAAAACGCAAGTATATGCTCCCGAACAAGGAACCTACCGGATAGAAACCGACGGCATAAAACCCGACTATTTGTTGATTGACGAAACACCTGCCGTCGGAAAAGTCCAATTAACAAAAGGGTGGCATCAATTGATTATTACCTATGCCCGAACAAAAGAAATCGAATACAATCGTCAAGGTTGGTCGTTACGCGATTTCCGCGACAGAAGCGCCGTGGTATTATTCCCCGAATCGTCTCCCACTCCGGCAAAACCCTCCGCGTATGCCCAAGTGATATCGATGCGTTGGGGATTGGGCAATCACTTGATGTTCGATCCTTACGGCGGAAAAAATACCCGTTGGAACTATCGCTTCCGTTCGGCGCCAGGCCTCAAAGAAATGGAGTTCTCCGTTGCCGGGAAAAACCTGCAGGTTTGGTTTAACGGAAAACCGTTATCTAAAAATGACATTCGAATGACGGCATCCAAACCGAACGGGGTCAATACGTACAAAGTATCCTTTACTTCGGTGCAACACGATCCCGGAATTGTGGCCTTTTCCGTCGACAGAGAACTTGGTTATCAGGGAGCAGCCGTAATATGCGAACCGGTAAAGCTCACTACCGGCAAAGGTTTGCTGAACGTCGGAAACTGGTCGGAAACCGGTGCGTTGAAACATTATTCGGGCGGAATGTACTATCGAAAACAAATCAACCCGACACAAGTGAAACCGGAAGATAAAGTAGTGTTGGACTTGGGCAGCGTAACGGCATCGTGCGAAGTAAAAATAAACGGCACGCCGGCGGGAATCTTGATGGGACCAAACTATACCATCGATATCAACCCTTACCTGAAACCCGGCGCCAACGATATCGAAGTATTGGTGTACAGCACGCTTTCCAATCATTACCAAACCATTCCGACACCTTATCGCGGCGACGGAGCGGCAGGATTGATCGGTCCCGTAACATTATCCGTTTATCGATAACGGATAGATTTTTAACTGATTTCTCAATCAAAAACCCGCCAAGCTTTAAAAACTTGACGGGTTTTTGCGTAAAAATAGATTGGTTTTGATGCAAATAAAAAAAGCAATGCAAGATGCATCTCGTATTGCTTCGGGAACAAATAACAGGAAATTACCGATTAAAACCTATCAGGTTTTTGAAACCTGATAGGTCTTAAAGCTTGGTAGGTTTCAGCCGGATTTAAATCGTGATTATCTATCGGAACTTATATAAATCTGCTGCGATGAGCCCAAAGGCCCAATGCCGGATTGGAAATGTAAAACACCTCTTCGCCGTCGACGATATTGAAGCCGTCGACGAGTTTTTCGGGATTATATTGTTTTATCATGGCATCAAGGTCGGCATATCGGAACCGAACGCTTTCCACCTCCTTTTGAGTCAACTTTCCGGGACAATACGTCACCGAAAAGCGACCTTCGCTTGAGCCGTGTATCAAATGAGCGGCCGCACCAAGATTATCGCGCAGCTCTTGATTGTTTTTCACTGCTTCGAGTGTTGCATCCGTTCCCGCATAACCGTATTTCCGAATGAGACGATCGATTTCCTTGTCTTCTCCGAATTTCTTCAATCCGGGAGCCAATACGATCAATTCGGCGCCGTCGGCCAGCGCCATGCGGGTACGATAAATACTTTTGTTGCCGAGCCATGTACTCTTGAATTCTTCCGGATCGAGCCAAACTACAGCTTTTTTGATCGGGCGTTCCACCATCAGAAAATTCACCTCCAAAGACAGTTCGGATGCCAACCGGAAACATTCGAAATCGTCGCCCGCATACAGGCCGCGTATTTGCAATTTCCCATTATCGTCTTTGCTCACCACGGTTTGTATATACACGATGGGCAAATGATCGGTAAAATGCGTCGAGGCATAATTCAATACGCTGCGTACGGGCGATTCCGCGCGTCCCATGATGCGTTCCATGCCGTACACGGCGCCGATGAAATGGCTCTTGTTGATTCCTTCCGAGCCGCCGGTTCCCACGAAAATGTTTTTGTTGTAATTGGCCATACCGATGACCTCGTGCGGTACCACTTGACCGACGGACAATATCAAATCGTGATTGCCGTGCGTCAATAACTTATTTACCTGCGCGGGCCACGTATAGTCGAGTTTTCCTTCGGATACTTCCCGTACGTATTCCGAAGGTATGGTCCCGACCGTTACTACGTCGTTGCGCCAATCGTGCACGCGAAACAACCTCCGCGGTACCGTATCGAACATACGTCCGATTTCGTTGTCCGTCATCGGTGCATGCGTCCCCAACGCGGGCAACACGTCGGTAAGCGCCTCGCCGTAATGTTGCCAAGTCATTTCGGTGATCGCTCCCGCAAAAGAATGAAACCGCGTAAAGTCGGGGGGCAATACCAATACTTTTTTACGCACACCGAGTTTTTCGAAAATTTCGGTTAATGCACTTTTTAATTCTTCGTTCGAGAAAACGTAATTTTTTGATCCTTTTGAATAATATAACATAGTGATACGGTTGTTATACAATGGTTATACCATTGTTATACGATGGAAATACAATGGTTATGTTTTGTTTACAGAGACTTATCCGTTGATTTGTTTGTCAAGAGAGGATAAATAGTTATTGATTTTTACGGATAGATTTTTTGTGTCTTTCATTAAATCTTCGTATTCTTCAGAGGTTGTTAACTTTCGATTGTGTGCTTTAGTCAACCATGTGAAATGCTCCGATAACGAACCTCTTGCGATTCGTACGAATTTTCGCATTTCGACAAAAGAGCATCTTCCGTATCCCTCACTGATGTTGGTAGATACGGAATCGATAGCTCTTACCCACTGTTTTCCCAAGGCGTCTTTTGCGAAAAAATCCCACTTGATAACAATTGCCCAAACTTTTTCGGCCAATTGTATACTCAACCGGTAAATTTCCAAATCTTGTAACGTTGCCTTAGCCATTCCCGATTTTTCTGAAAGTTACTTATATCAATTAGTGATTATACAATTCTATCGACGTATTGCAATTGCCTCACAATCATATAACGATCATATAACGATTGTATAACCATTGTATAGCTAATTTTATCTTTTCACTCTCGCATTTCCCTTCCATACACTCCACACCATTTCTTCGTCGGCCGGTTGCGCATAGTCCGTGAGAAAAGTCGTCGCCAAAGCGCCGGTTGCCCAACCGAATTGTGCGCACTTTTCGGCTTCCCAACCTTTCAGAATGCCATAGAGTAATCCGCCGACGAAACCGTCGCCGCCGCCGATGCGATCGAGAACACGAATGGATCTCGGTTCGATAATCGCAAAATTGTCGCCGTCGAGCATGATGGCGCCCCAAAGATGTTCGTTCACGTTAACCACTTGACGCAGGGTATTTGCAAAGACGGATGTTTGGGGAAAAGCAGCTTTCAAGCGCATCGTCATTTCCTTAAATCCGTTTATTTGACCTGTAACGGCTTTTCCGCCCGCCTCGGGACCTTCAATATTCAAGCAAAGTTGAAAGTCTTCTTCGTTGCCGATCAGAATATCCGATACGGAAGCAATTTCCTTAAAAGCTTCGTGCAATTCTTTTTCGCGTCCTTTCCAAAACGAGGCTCTGTAATTAAGGTCGAATGAAATACGCGTTCCGTGTTTTTTCGCGGTACGTGCCAGTTCCAAACAAAAATTGCTCGTTTCGGGCGAAAGCGCGGCAATAAGTCCCGACAAGTGTACGATTTGAACGCCCTCTTGTCCGAAAATACGTTCGAGATCGAAATCTTTTACGTTGAGCGTACGCCCCACTTCTCCGGCACGATCGTTATGAACGCGCGGGCCACGCGAACCGTAACCACTGTCGGCAATGTTAAATTGATGACGGTATCCCCACGGGTCTCCCTGTTCCACTTCGGGTCCTTCGTAATCCATTCCGCGACTTTTGAGGTTTGATTTAATGAATTGCGCAATGGGACTGCCTTTCACGAAAGTCGTCAATACTTTCACGGGCAAGCCGAGATACGATGCAATACTGGCAACGTTTGTTTCCGCGCTGGTGGCTTGCATGATAAACGTGTCTCCGCTGTATACGGGTTGTCCGTTCAACGGTGTTATTCTGACCCCCATGCTCGAGGGAACGATTAATGCCCATTTGGCATTTTTTTTCAACGGAATGCTCATAAGATTTATGATTTAAAGGTTACGTTAAATTTCAAAAATAAAACAATCGGTTACACGCCGCCATATGCGCTGTATCCTCCATCCACGGGTATGCAGATGCCGGTTACGAACGACGAAATATCGCTCAGCAGATAAAGCATGGTTCCGTTCAGATCGTTCGGTTCGCCGTATTTGCCCATGGGTGTGCTTGCGATGATTTTTTTGCCGCGTGCCGTCGGGTCTCCCGTTTTTTCATCGGTCAACAGAAAACGATTCTGATTGGTGAGAAAAAATCCCGGTGCTATGGCATTTACGCGAATACCCGTTTTGGCCAAATGCACCGCCAGCCACTCGGTAAAATTATTGACGGAGGCTTTGGCAGCCGAGTATGCGGGAATCTTGGTCAACGGCTTGTAGGCATTCATTGACGAGATATTGAGAATGCAACCTTTCCCCGTTTCGAGCATATCCGTCGTAAACACCATGGTGGGAAGCAATGTACCCTTAAAATTAAGGTCGTACACTTTCTGAAAACCCTCCATGCCGAGGCCGTAAAAGGTTTTTTCCAATTGCTGTAAACTGTCGGGCGTCATCTCCTCCACTTGAGTGGTTGCCGCAGGGGAATTACCGCCCGCTCCGTTGATCAGAAAATCGATTTTTCCGAGTTTTTCGTTAATGACTTTCTTGGCGGCAATCAACGACTCTTTATCCAGCACGCTGGCTCCGACGCCGATGGTCGTAATACCCGATTCTTGTTCCGTTTCGGTGGCGAGTTTTCGGGCCGCTTCTTCGTTAAGATCGACGATGGCGGTTTTTATTCCCGCCGAAGCCAGTCCGCGAACGAGACTTGCGCCGATAACGCCGGCTCCTCCTGTAAGAACGCAGATTTTGCCGCTCAAATCGTCAAGTGAAATTTTGTTGATCATGGATGTTTTTTATTTGAACTTTATATGATTTATGCATTCGCCCGAGGAGTCGTTTCGTAATAATCGACGTTCTCTTTGGCGATGATATCGATCGGCATATAATTGATGCGGTTGATTTCTCCGTTGAAAACCACTCGGTCGCATAAAGCCATGATGCCTCTGTATCCCTGTTCTTCGGGGCGTTGGGCAATCAAGAACGAAATTGATCCGTCTTTCAGGCGGGCAATGTTATCGCCCGAAAGGTCGTATCCGATCAATTTAATGTTTTTTATCTTCAATTTGTTCAGGATGTCCGCCAATTGATACGCGCGCGAATTAAATACGACGGCAGCCCGAATGTTGCGATGTTTTTCGAATACGGCCGTCAATTCCTTACGGTTATCCGAATCGTTATCGACCGACAGTTTTGTCCGAATCAATCGATATTTGTCCGTTAGCCCTTTATCCCGAAAATAAGCCGAAAAGCCGTCTTCGCGTCGTTCGATTTGGTTGGACGTCCCCGAAATTCGTATCGTACGGACCATTAATATTTCCGATCCGGGAGGTAATCCGGTTTCCGTCAATCGAGCGGCGACATAACCGCTTTGATATGAATGTTGACCGAAATACGACAAATAATGCTCGTCTTCCGCATTCGAGTCGATATATACACAGGGAATCCTGTTGCGAAGCAGTCGCTCCGTCAGTAAAACGGCATCGTTGCGAAACATGGGGGCAATCAACGCGGCATCGGGTTTGAAGGCAATCAGCGATTCGGATGCGGCGACGAAACTTTGCGCATCGAATTGGTCGAAATACATCTTTTCGACCGATACGTTATAAAGGCGTATCTCCTCTCGAGCTTTGTCGATACCTTTTTCAGGCGATTCCCAATATTCTCCCGGACGATGTTCGGGCAACAACGACACGAAACGGAATGATTTTTTCGTTGCCAACGAACGCGCCAACAAATTCGGCTTATACCCGAGTTTTTCGATAACGGATAAAACTTTCTTTTTTGTTTTTTCGGCCACCTCCCCGCGTCCGTGCAATACTCTGTCAACCGTGCCCGGTGAAACATTTGCCGCTCGGGCGATGTCCGTAATTTTGATTTTATCGGGCGATACGGGAGTCATTCAATGAGTTTAACAGCTTATAATCAAATTGATAATGCGTCAAAACATTTTCCGTGTGCGCACACGGAAAATGTTTTACAAAAATAAGCATAAATATACGAATAAACAAGACATTTTTTATTTCCGTGTGCGCACACGGAAATAAAAATAATC
>JAVBNP010000103.1:0-4097 GCA_031551455.1 Bacteroidales bacterium
TACGAAAAATGACATAAATGTTGTTCCATAAACGCACTTGACTGTTCAGGTGTGCCACCCATGCATTTTTGGCGTATTTTTGTAAAAAATGCATTCCCACGAAACGCATGTCGTTGTGCAGTAACTTATCGGGCAGGCCTCCCATGTAGATCAAATAATGAGGAGGAATATTCGTTCCGAAGATTGACCCTGCCGAAATGCCCGAGTGTAATGTCCAACGTTGAATCGGCGTGTAAGCAAAATTGGATCGAAATGACACTCCGATAAGACCTTCCGAGTAACGGACATTCTTCGATAATCCTTTGTTGTATGTCCCCTCCAAGCGAAACTTACCTCCTTCCGTCGGAAAATAATCTTCGTTGTATGTATCGCGTTCATAAAAGAATCGATAAGTCATGTACAAGTAGTCGGACTTGAGATCTTCGCTTTCGCTGCCGATCTTTGTTTTGATGACGGAATAGTCTCCGATGATCCCTCCTCCGATAACACTGCTAACGGACGGGTTGATCAGCAAGTTGATGCCTGTTTCGAGATTTGAGAACGTATATGCGGTGGTACGTTGATTTCCCGAATAGTTATACGCATCGATTTGAAAACCGTTGATTTGAAAAAGCCAGTCGGGCGATGATGCCGATTTAAAAAGTGTTTTTCCGATCGGTTTGACATTCGGACTGTGAAAATACGATAACGAAAAGGCGGGATTTTCTCCGACAGCCAATTCGGCCGATGCTTTTGAATTGTTGAGCAAAACGTTTCGCAATGATAAATTCAGCAAAAGAGCAGCTTTATATTCCGTGTCGTAATGTAATCCCACCCGAAACAAATTGATGCTTTGTTCGATGCAATCGAATTGAAGCTCGATTGTTCCGTTCGGCAGAGGATTTAATTGATAAACCACTGATTCGAAAGCCAATGTGCCTTTAATCCGATCCATTGCTTTGTTTAATTTCGGAAATGTCAGTTCACCGGGTATTTCCAGATCCAACCTCTGCAAAAAATATTCTTTTGAAGTATGTTTGAGCCCGTTTACTTTAATATCTTGTACGTAAAATGTCGGTAACGGCTGCGGACAAAGAGAATGTTCGGGCGTGTCGGGCTTGAAACGTCGAAGCGAATCGGCCAAAGCCTTCAATTCACCATAATGTTGCCGTGCGGCGCGTTCGCCGCGCACAATCAAACTATCCCCGACTCCGAAACTGGATGCGCCGTATTCGTCTATGCTCGGCGCAATCAATATCTTGCATAGTTTTTTATTGGCCTCTTTGAGCGGCAGGGACGACATAAAAACAACCTGCTCCATCACTTGATAAATATTGTTGATTTTGGTCTCGTCCGCTTGCGACGTCACATCCACTCCGATGAGGATATCGATTCCTTTATCATGAACTTTGTTGGCCGGAAAATTGTTGGTTAAACCGCCGTCATATAACTTTCGTCCGTTGATTGTTTCGGGAGTAAACACTGATGGGATAGCCATGCTGGCACGCATTGCCTTGGCCAAATTTCCGTATTCGAGCACTACCTCGGTACCCGTTCCGATGTCGGTAGCCACGCACAAAAAAGGTATCGGTAATTTGCTAAATTCAGGTTGATTATACGCCGGACTGGCCAACTCGGTAAACAAATTCGAAATGTTTTGACCCGACAGAAATCCCAAAGGCAGATTAATTCTGCGTCCTCTGATCGGAAATTGCATCCAATAGCGTTTGCGTTCGCCTTTTTCGTATATGGAAGTATGTTTACGCGGCACCCGATCGGTGAGCAAATCTTCCCAATTCGTTTTTTTCATGTAGTCTTCCAATTGGGTCGATGTATAACCGATGGCATACAACCCGCCCACGATACTTCCCATACTGGTTCCGCCTATGTAATCGATGGGTATTCCCAATTCTTCGATCACCTTCAATGCACCGACATGCGCTATGCCTTTGGCTCCGCCGCCACTCAAAACAAGTCCCACTCGCGGCCGGGTGGTTTGACGTATGCTGTCATTTGCCGAAACGCACAAGCAAAACCAATTGAGAAAAAGCAATATGATAACGCTTTTTGAAGACATGGGATCAGTATAATCTAAACACAACAAAGCTACGAATGTATGAAAAAATGTTATTCGATGTCATATTTATCAACCGACAAAATTATCGATACGAATCTTGTCATGTTCATCGGAACTTTTACTATTTTTGACAATCCGAGTTATCAAGAGAAAAATGGTAATCGAATTTCGTATTATCTGATACATAAAGACAAAACCATGGATAAAAACAAAAATACACAACGGTGCGGATGGTGCGGCTCTGATCCGCTTTACGTAAAATATCATGATGAAGAATGGGGCCGAGAGGTAACGGATGATGATATGATGTTTGAATTTCTCGTGTTGGAAAGCGCTCAAGCAGGATTGAGTTGGAGTACCATTTTGCGTAAGCGCGAAAATTATCGCAAAGCATTTGCGGGATTCAATGCTCGTAAGGTGGCACAATTTACGGAAGAAGATATTGAACGGTTATTGTCGAATCCCGGAATTATTCGTAATCGGCTCAAAATTAAAGCAACCGTATCCAATGCCGTTCGATTTTTGGAAATTCGGAAGGAGTTCGGAAGCTTTTGCAATTATCTGCGAAGCTTTCTTCCGGACGGAAAACCGATTGTCAACAAATGGGAAAATTTGAGCGAGGTTCCCGCATCAACACCTCTTTCCGACCGAATCAGCGAAGACATGAGAAAACGCGGGTTCAAATTCTTCGGAACCGTTATTTGTTATGCTCACCTGCAGGCGGTCGGCTATGTGAACGATCATGTGGTAAGTTGTTTCAGAAGTCCTTTTTACGAGAACCCGGTAACCGGTTATTGATTTGGCGGATTTATGTGGAAATATTATGCAATATTATCTGCGCTTTTTGCCGCATTAACGGCAATATTGGCGAAAGTCGGCGTTAAAGGAATCGGAGGAAACGTGGCTACCGCCGTGCGCACATTGGTCGTGTTGGTGATGGCATGGGGAATTGTTCTTATCGGCGGCCAAATGAAAGAGGTTCGCGAATTAAGTAAAAACAACATTTTGTTTTTGGTGCTTTCGGGTATTGCCACCGGACTGTCTTGGATATTTTATTTTAAGGCTTTGGAAACGGGAGATGTTTCCAAAGTAGCGCCAATCGATAAATTAAGCGTTGCCTTTGCCATTATTTTGGCTTTCATCTTTTTGAAAGAACCGCTTGATCTGAAGGTAATTATCGGCGGGACATTAATCGTTGCGGGAACAATCGTTATTATTTTGTAATCCCGACAATCCCTATTTTCTTTTTCTCTCAAAAAAATCCTTCAATAACGTCGAACATTCCGTTTCGAGTATTCCGAAAGTCACATTCGTTGCGGGATGCAGTGGCGACACGGGACTTAACGAAAAACCGCGTTTGGGATCCGACGCACCGTAAACGATCCGGGTTATTTGCGCCCAATAAAGCGCTCCGGCACACATGGTGCAAGGTTCGAGTGTCACGTAAAGCGTGCAGTCTTTCAGGTATTTTCCGCCGAGATAAGATGCGGCGGCAGTGATCACCTGCATTTCGGCATGAGCCGTTACATCATTGAGCGTTTCCGTGAGGTTGTGCGCTCGCGCAATGACACGGTTGCCTTCAACAATTACCGCTCCGACGGGAACTTCATCTTTTTCTCTCGATTTACGAGCTTCCTTGAGCGCCTCGCGCATCCAATATTCATCAGTAAATGTAAGAATTTCGCGCATTTATGTTGGTTGAAATAATCCGTATTCAATAGGCAACATATTCGATAATCCGTTTAATGAACCTCGAAATTCATCCATGTACAGGGTTCCGGTATAGG
Organism: Bacteroidales bacterium; assembly: GCA_031551455.1. GTDB lineage: Bacteria > Bacteroidota > Bacteroidia > Bacteroidales > UBA4181 > JAIRLS01. Next base: position 3,844 of record JAVBNP010000103.1, read on the forward strand.
TGCCATCCGGATAAATGATGATTCGTTGCGGTAGAAATATCATAATCGGATGAGAATAATTTTTGCTCCACATGATTAAATCGCTTTGTTCTATCAGTTGGTCGGTAACGGGTCGGGATAAACAAAAAAGAAGCACCGACGAATTAATTTTCATTCGAGTCGTATCCTCATCGGTTTGTAATATACTTTTTGGAAAGACAACTTTTCCCGGATGAAAATTTTCATTTTCCTGCAAAAGAAAACCTTTTTCATTG
>JAVBNP010000278.1:0-4333 GCA_031551455.1 Bacteroidales bacterium
AACGAAAAAACGGCAGATACCTGCCGGGAACTTATTTTCAAAATAATCCTTATTTTTCCGAATTGAATAAAAAATACCGCAAAACGGATTTTTACAAAGACGCAATCACTCGTTGCTCGTATTTATCCGATTTTGCGGAATTGAAAAACAAACGGTGAAACAACGATTGATGAACCCGACCACGGTCCTTGGTTCGAACAATCTTGAACTTTTGAATCTTGAATTTTAAATCGATTTTCGGTACGCCCGACGAACGCATGTTTCGTAAAATGGGATTTTTCGGCGATCAGTCGGGAATACTCAAGCGTTATCATCGCGAACGGGAACATTGGGATACGCATTTGCAAAACACCCGACAATTTGTATTGCGATCCGTTCAAGGGAAGAAACGACCATCCGGAGCCGTGCTCGGCAGCGGATGGTTGCTCGATGTTCCGGTTGAAGAGCTGAGTCGCCGGTTCGAGAAATTGTATTTGTTCGATATTCGACATCCCGCTGCGGTAAAAAAAAGATTGCAAACCTTAAAGAATGTGATATTGTGCGAGTGCGATATCTCGGGATTTGCACATAATACGTATGATTACGTAAAACAATATCGTAACAAGAAAGATCGGCTGCCGATCGGCTCCGTTCAACCGCGATCGGTACCGGATTTGAGTACGTTCGATTTTGTTTTTTCGTGCAATATTCTGAATCAATTGGATATTTTGTTGGTGGATTATCTGTCGCGTTTTTTTGATTTAAGCGACGAAGAAATTCTCGATTTTCGTAGAAACGTTCAGCAACATCATATCGACATGTTGCCGCGTGGTAAATCGTGTATGGTGGCCGATCGGGAAGAAATCACATACGATCAAACGGGAAAAGAGATTTCCCGTAAGCAAACCGTATATTTTCCGACGATTTTTCAGAATGCCGAAAAATGGATATGGGAATTCGATACCCGAATGACGTATTACGAGGGGAAGAAAACCTTTTTCGAAGTATCGGCGACGAATTTGTAAGGAATTGTTTAAATTTTGAATTCTAAACTGGTTCTGGATTGCTTCATCCTCGTTCATAGTCTTCGCAATGGCGTGCTGTTTATGTCATTACGAGGCGATAGCCGAAGCAATCTATAACTGACATCTGTTATAATGCTGATAATCACGCATGAGTGTCATTTTTTAACACTTTCTGAAATATGTGCAATTATCGAGTATCAATGGTAGTCGGGATAAATGTAATAATTCATAAAATAGGATATACTGATGACAAAAAATAACTCCGAAGAAAATAATCGGGATGTGCCGACAATGACCATTCGACAAGCTCAAGAAGCCGTCGACGAATGGATTCGACAATACGGTGTCCGATATTTTAACGAATTAACCAACATGGCGATTCTTACCGAGGAAGTGGGAGAGGTGGCGCGGATCATTGCCCGTCGATACGGCGAGCAGTCATTTAAATTGTCCGATAAGGAAAAAGATTTGGCGGATGAATTGGCCGATGTGTTGTTTGTGTTGATTTGTCTCGCCAATCAAACGGGAATCGACTTGACGGACGCTTTGCGACGTAACTTGGAGAAGAAAACCGTTCGAGATACCGAACGACATCGCGATAACGAGAAGCTTCGGGAATAATTCGTTTTTATTTCGTTCCGATCCTTCTTTTTTGTTTTGCGAAAAAAATATATTTTTACGCCCTCAATTTTATCACGCATGGCATTAAAAGACATTTTGGTTATTTCGGGACAAAGCGGGCTGTATAAGTATGTTTCACAGGGTCGCAATATGGTAATAGTCGAAAATTTGATCGACAAGAAACGATCGAATATATCTTCGACGGCTAAAATCAGCATGTTGGAAGACATTTCCGTTTTTACCGAAGATGAAGACATGCCTTTGCGCGAAGTTTTGAAAAGGATACAAGCTAAGGAATCCGGCGGTCCGACTATTCCTCACAAATCGCCCGATCAAACACTGAAAAAATACTTTGCGGAAGTGTTACCCGAGTACGATAAAGACCGGGTATATTTGTCGGATATCCGAAAAATACTGATGTGGTATAACCTTTTATGCGACTTGGGAATTACCGATTTCGAAGATCCCGAAAAAGAAACGAACGAGCAAAAAGAATCGTCCGAACCCGAAAAATCCGAAGAATAATTTACCGTATCAAGGTAAATCGAAATGTATACGAACATCCTTTTAACGAATTCGGATTTCGTTGAGTTGCCTTGTTGATGAGATAATACGGAGCGAAAAATCATAAGGAACAAGTGTAGTATTCAAACGTCAAAAAAATCATAAATACAATAAAATCGGAAATCAAATGAAAGAATCAATTGCCATATTGACGGGCGGTGGTCCCGCTCCGGGTATGAATACGGTTGTAGGCAGCGTAGCTAAAGTTTTTTTGAAAAACGGCTATCGGGTGATCGGCCTCCACGAAGGTTACAGCGGATTGTTTAATCCCAATCCCCGTACCGTGGATATTGATTTTGCTTACGCCGACGACATCTTCAATCGCGGAGGTTCTGCTGTTATCATGAGTCGGTTTAAACCGAGCGACAAGAACTTCGCCGAAGATTTTAATTTGAAGTTTTTTAAAGACAATAACATCAAATTATTGGTTACCGTCGGTGGAGACGATACGGCATCAACCGCCAATCGCGTGGCAAAATTTTTAGCCGAAAAAAACTACCCCATCGCCAATATCCATGTTCCCAAAACCATCGATAACGATCTTCCGTTGCCCGATTCGTCGCCCACATTCGGTTACCAGTCGGCCAAAGCGCAAGGAACGATCACGGGATCCATCATATACGAAGATGCTCGTACCAGTGAAAACTGGTTTGTGGTAGCCGCCATGGGACGTTCCGCGGGCCACTTGGCATTCGGTATTGGCGCCGCTTGCCATTACCCGATGATTGTCATTCCCGAAATGTTTAATAAGACGGAAATTACCATCGATAAAATTTGCAAATTGGCGATTTCATCCATCGTCAAACGCAAAGTGATGGGAATAAAGTACGGTTGTGTCATGATTTCGGAAGGCGTTTTCCATTCGTTGAGCGACCAAGAGGTAAAAAATTCGGGTATCAATTTCAGTTACGACGATCACGGACATCCCGAATTGGGCAAAATTTCTAAGGCGCACATTTTCAGTCAACTTATTGACGCCAAATTGGCCGAACTCGGCATTAAAGTAAAAACCCGTCCGGTGGAAATCGGTTACGATGTTCGTTGCTATACTCCGATTGCTTTCGACCGCGTGTATTGCTCATTGCTCGGTTTCGGAGTATACAAATTATTCAGCGAAGGTATTACGGGCTGTATGGTATACGTGAATACTCGGGGCGATGTAAGTCCTTTGTACCTAAGAGATATTCAAGATCCTTCAACCGGCAAAATTCCGCCGAGATTGGTCGATATCGACAGCCAGCGCGTACATTCCATCACCGACAACGTAATGCATTACATTACGCCGACCGATTACGAAGCGGCCAAAACATATTTGAAAAATCCGGAAGAATACGATTTCCGTAAAATATTGAATTGGTAAATTTTTCGTGTCGATAAAATGACATTTGAACCTCGCGGGTTACCAAACCTTGCGAGGTTTTTTTTGTCGAAGATAGTATTGTTACCGGTGTATAAATTTCGGAAATATGTTTAACTTTACGGGTACTTTCCGAAGATACTCGGAAAGAATTAACACACATTTCCCGCCATGCAAAGAACATTATTGTTATGTGTCTTTGTCGGTATATCGGCAACATTGTTCGGACAGTCCCGACCGACGGACAGTTTAGTGTCGTTGTTTCACAGACAGTTGACCGTTTTTCCTCAAGAGAAGTTATATCTGCACACAGACAAACCTTATTACATCTCGGGTGAAGAGATATGGTTTCGCGCCCATTTGGTTGATGCCGCAACGCATGTTCCCGCCCGGGCAAGTCGTTACGTTTATGTCGAATTGATCGATCCCTTGGATACGGTGGTTGCTCGCGTTAAAATTCGTCCCGAAAACGAAGCTTTCCACGGATACGTCGACATCCCGGCGGATGTGGCTGAAGGCGATTACGAACTTCGTGCTTATACTCATTTTATGCGAAGCTTGGACGAAAATTACTTTTTTTGTAAAACCATCCGCATCGGCGATCCTCAAACCCGTTTGATTCGCATCGATCCGAAATTCGATTTCGACGGTGACAAAAAAGTCAACGCCGAAATTCGGTTTACGAATACCTTTTTATCCGTTCCGATAATTCCCGAGGAGATCGAGGTAAGTATCAACGGCGGGAAAAAGATGAAACTCAAATGCGAAAGTGACGGTACGACGGGCG